>NZ_JBKXLD010000050.1:0-16001 GCF_047010065.1 Allobaculum sp. | reverse complement strand
GAGGCTGCTGAAAAAGTCCCGTTTTTTGAAGTATAAAATCCGTGAAATAAAATTAAACCCAGCGAAGTTGCGTCAAAGACGCCCTCGTTGGGTTTGTGCTTGATATGTGCATGATAATTTTCGAAAAAGCCGGTAATGGGGGTGAGATATCCCCATTATTCGGTGGATAAGTCCGTTTTTTCCGAATTTTGGGCGCACTTATCCCAGGGATTTTCCGAAAGCTTAAAAATTCGCTGGATGTTTGACAGAAAGATCGTAACGGCCGCCTGCAGTTTCATTGAATTCAGCCCGCCTCCGCTCGCCTTACCGTATCCATAGTTCTGTTTAAGCTCGGCATTTTTCGCTTCGATTTTATAACGCTCATGCATCAGTTCCTGGTATTCTTCTGTCTCCATGAACGCCATCTGCTCAAGGTGAATATCGCTTTTGATTTTGACGGAGTAGCTTTTTGATTTTGCTCCTTCTTTGTAGCACCCTTCTTTGAGCGGACAGTGTTTACAGCGCTCTACATCGAAGTAATATGTTTCAACCTGCGTATTCGATCCATTCTTGGCTTTTTTCTGACCTCCCCGCGCTTTACGGATTGCCTGATGTCCAGCTGGGCAAACGTACATTCCGGCATCTTTGTTGAATTCGAATTTGTTTTCTTCTCTGCGTGTTCCATGAGTCACCGTGGCATTGAGCCTGGCAGCGAGTTTAATTCCGTTCTCTTGGGTGAATTCGAGGTTGTCTTTTTCTGCATAAGCACCGTCTCCGACGACCGCTTCGACTTCAATTCCATTCTCACGACTTTTTGCGATGAGTTCTTCCAGCTGTTTTCCATCGTTTTTTTCTCCGGAAGTGATCGCCGCTGCAGTGATGATTCTTTCGGGTGTCATAGCCAAATGGCTTTTGAAGCCGAAGAAGGAGGAGTCCGCAGTTTTATGTCCAACTCTGGCATCCTGTTCCTTCGAGTACTCAAGCTCAACGGAAATTTCGTCCATCGCTTCTTGAAGGTAATGAATTCTTTCGGCGACAGCCGGCACCTGAGCCAGCTGCGGATTGTTCTGAATAGCCTGAATCACCTCTTCGCAATAGGAAACGGTGTCTTCAACCAGTCCGGAATTTGCCTTCTTCTTCGAAGGCATCTGTTCTGTCAGGGAAGAATCAAAAGAATAAGCTGTTTTTCGCACAGCCTTGCAGCGTTTGAGAAGCTCTTCTCTGGGAGAGATATGTCTAAAACAAGAGTTTGAATGCGTTGAATCTACAATGATTACATTTTTCGCGCTCATAACCCCTTTTTCCAGTGCCAGATCGACCGACCTTTTGATGAGGTCATCAAGAACAAGGTCCTGTGGGAGACGAGTAGAGCGAAATTTGGAAAGAAGAGAGGGATCGATAATCTTCGTCTCTTCAGGATCCAGACCAAGAAAGAACTTCATTTCGAGGTCGACGGTTGCCTTATGGATCAAATCACGATCGGAGAGCAAGTGAGCGGCTTTAAGAAGCAAAAGCTTAAGCATAAATTCAGGATCGACCGCCGTTCTTCCATAATCCTGTGTATAGTTCTCGCCAACGATATCCCGAATAAAGGAAAAATCGACATTTTCCTTAAGCATTCGCCAGAAGTTCGTTTTGGGAATCAAAATGTCGTAAAGATCAAGGTAAGGGCTGTAGCTAAGAGTCAGAGTATTCGAGTTATTCAACATAAACTTCACCATCCTATAAATACTATACAATAATATATAATAAAATTAATTCTAAATATTAATAAATTCTATCATCGGTGCGGATACTCCAGGCAAATAAAAATTCCGACATACAATTTACTTATGTATGCCGGAATTTAAAGAGACTTTTTCAGCAGCCTCGCAGCTGGCCATTTTTTTGCACCTCCAGAACGCAGGACCAATATAAAATCGGATTTATCTTCTCTTACGAGCGGCAGATCCGGTTTTTGTTTAGCACAGAAAACCCAAATGGGTGCGGCGGCCTGAGGGGACCAAAAAAGGACAGAGTGTTCGAAAAAGAGGCAATTGAAAAGGCTGCACGCCATTTGGATCGTCTGCCCAAAAAGGCAGAGGCATGATCCTGGAGGGGAAAGAATGAAAATGACTCCGGTGCTTAAGGACCTGTGTAAATCTTCCATCCGGGTATGGGCCAGATACAAAAATTCAACAGATTTGAGCCATCTCTTTCTTCGTCAGTATCTGAAAAAGACTGGGTAAGGAAAAGCAAAATGCCCAAAGATTCCAGTGCATGCTTATGACGGCAAACCGATGCATCCGTTTTGAAAAAGAGACGGATCGTATAAATGGACATGGGAAGACTGTATAAAAACATTGGATTTTTTCTGTTTGCCGGACTGCTTGGGATGGCATTGGTTGGACGGAATACGCCCGTCTTTCTCTCACGCCAAAAACCGGAAACCATAGAAGTCCAGATTGAAGGCGAAGTGCTCCATCCGGGTCTGTATTCGATCCCAAACGGATCTTCAATCCAGGATCTGATCGCGGTCGCCGGCGGTCTGAAAGACAGTGCGGATCCAGACGACTGGCCGCTTGGACGGGAAGTGCGTTCTCAGGAAGTGATTTTCATACGGGCGAAAACGGAATCCGGCCAGCCTGATCGAATCAGCATCAATACCGCCGATCAAAACGAGCTCATGGAACTGCCGGGCATTGGAGAAGCAAGCGCCAGCCGGATTCTCGCCTATCGTGAACTGCATCCTTTCACCTGCGTCGAAGAGCTGATGAACGTTCCGGGTATCGGTCAGAAAAAGTTTGAAAAGCTTCGCGATCGGATTCGTCTGTAACAGAAGCGGAAAAAGGTCGAAAACAGGAACACGGGGCTCGAAGTTCGGAAAAATCAGGGGCTTTCTGAGGGGAATTTCAGGACGCAAACCAAGTGAAATCGCTTAACTCGAAACACAAAAAGCGGAAAAGGGGACAAGAGTCCGTATGTCTATACATACCTTGCCTGCATAATCAGGAGCCAGCTCTAATCATGCTATCGTGGAGATATGCATTACTTGACAAAGGAGGAGAAACAGCATGAACAAACTGTTGTCATCTTTGGCGGTCCTGTCGCTTGACATGGGCAGCCTCATGGCCCCTGTTTACGCGGCTGAGGATTCGCCTCAGGCCGTTCGCCGTACTCCGGCTAAAGAAGAAGATGCAGATAATGACTTTGAGCTTCTCAACGAAGGTGATAAGTACCTTCGTACTGGAGACAAGCTGAAGCTGGAGTTCACGAAGACGTATTACAAGGGTGTTCCAGTAGAGTATGACGTTACCTGGGTAAATCGTCCGGGCGTGATTGAGGTCGATGCAGACGGTGTGCTGCACGTCGAGAAGGCTGGTAACTACTATATGTACTATGGACTGGAATATTCGAAGGAAACCTGTGAACGGTTTAAAAATGATGGGCTGCCAGCACTTGTGGATATGAACTTTTTCATGAACTTTGTGGTATCGGACGATCCGTTTGTTTTCCGCCTGTATAACCCGAATTCAGGCGAGCATTTTTACACTTCCGATAAGAAAGAACGCCAGTTTCTGATTGATCAGGGCTGGCAAGGCGAAGGCTATGGCTGGCTGGGATCGGACACGTCCAGACAGCCGGTCTATCGTCTCTATGATCCAAATGCCGGCGATCATCATTTCACAATGGATAAAAAAGAATACGATGCGCTTGGCAAACTTGGCTGGACCCAGGAAGGAACCGCCTGGTACTGCTCACCTGAGACAGATACGCCAGTCTACCGGCAGTACAACCCGAACGCACAAGCTGGGCGTCATAACCTCACCTCTAACACGAAGGAAAAAGAGTATCTGATTTCTGTTGGCTGGAAGGACGAAGGCATCGTCTGGTATACACCGGTTATTGCCTACTCGGACATAGATCTGGACTGGCTTGAAGAGACTCCGCCTATGGCGCATAACTAACCAAAATAAACAAACAGCCAATTGAAAAAATTCCGAAGCGCCGGATTTACTGGCGTACTTCCATTCCGTCTGGCAAAAGCCAGTCCTGGGATCTTTCTGATTTTCATGGGGATTTACCTTGAAGAAAACCAGAATCGGTCCGTACAGGACTGTTTTTTTCATGTGGTAAAACTCACGTCCTCACTTGTCCCGTAACTTAATAGAATGAATAGCTCGTATCCTCCTCATTTTATGGTTAGAGATGGATCCTTCTGCACCAACTCGCTTGCGGGACTAGAAGTGTTTCTTGCTGCGTTTGAAAAGGAACTGACGAGATGGTCGGTTTGCGCAGACAGTCTTCTGCAGCTTCGAATAATGTAATACTGCTGATCTTTTCCGCGAAGCCGGCCAGTGCCATCCAAACGGTCATCACGATTTCATAAGTATTCAGTAACAGTATAGCCAGTGGTTTACGTTACTACCTGTCAGGTAAATCGGACTTCCTGATTCTTGTTTCTGGATTGGTTGTGAACCTTGGTAAGGCTTATCCTACCCAGACTTGCTACTAAATATAAAAAACTGACGATCAGTTCGTCAGAAGACGGTGCAGAAAATTATGGGGCAGCTGATTCTGGTTTTGCTCTGAGAGTTATGGTCCCTCTCAGGGACTTTGGAGGACCACTTTGCGATCTGACGGAACTTTCTGGAGACCGGATTCATAAGACACCTTATTTCTCGCTCAGGATGGGATTATCCATGCTGAGGTGATGAATATGAATTATGCCTATCTTCGCGTTTCCACAAAGGATCAGTGTGAAGACCGACAGATGGATGCACTAACGGGTATGGACATCGATCGAGTATTTCTCGATAAAGCCTCCTGTAAAAACTTCGAAAGACCCGAATACCAGAAACTTCTTAGCGTACTGAAGCCAGGGGATTTGCTGGTCATCCACAGTATTGACCGGCTCGGCCGGAACTTTGAAGAAATACTGGAGCAGTGGCGGCTGCTGACCAGGGAATATCACGTTCATATCTTTGTGATCACAATGCCGCTTCTGGATACCCGAAAAGAGAACGATCTGATTGGATCGCTCATCAGCAATCTGGTTCTCCAGCTGCTCTCCTTCGTGGCAGAAACGGAACGAAACGCCATCAAAGAACGGCAGAAAGAAGGAATTGCCGCCGCCAAAGCCAGAGGAAAAGCCTTTGGGTGGCCAAGAAAGCCGATTCCGCAGAACTTTGAATACGTGGTATGTCAGTGGGAAAAGAAAGAATTATCCCTGAATGAAGCTCTGGAGCAGTCGGGAATGAAAAAAACAACCTTCTACAGAAGGTATCGAGAATATAAAAACGGTTCCATAAGGTAGACCTTTTGGAACCGCTTTTCTTTTCAATAATTATATCCGCCTCGATTTTCGGGACAATATCGGCCTCGAAAATTACCAATTCACTCCCAAATCGCAATCGTAATGTGCAACTGCCATTACCTTATTCTGGAAAAAGAAGAAAGTTCAAAAAGTCTAAGTTATGACACGGTTTTATTTTGCTATCTGATCTTTTTTTAACGGATTTCTTGTTTTCTAAGGGTAGTGCGAAGGAACTTATCTATGAAGGAAACAGCCTTTAATCGAGGGTAGAGCCATTACCTGAAAGTTGAAAAGAAAGAGAACGAAATTGAAGGACAGAGACTTGTATATCGGGATATGAAATGACTGAAGAAAATGTGAGGAGCGCTGTGTCTTTGCACCCTGCTGCTTTTGTCGTCTTCGGGAGGACTTTTTCCCATGCGGTTAGAAAAGCAGGCGCCCGATACGATTCAGGCAGAAATCAAAGTCAAAGCCGCCCGCCCGGATGTGTACACGATAAAAAATGGTGCGACGATCCAGGATCTGATTGTGGCCGCCGGCGGGGAAACCGAAGGCGTCGATCTTTCGCGCATTTAAGGAAATTGAAATGTCTGGAATACCGTCTGAGACTCGCCTGACTAGTTTAGAACGAGAATTTGGAAGATGGATTTCATCGATCTCCATGCCTGTTAAAAAACAAAACCATAGTAGATTATCTTGATTGAAGAATGAAACGCAACGATTTTGATGGAAGGACTAAACGCAATGAAGAAGGACCCAAAAGCGGCGTTTACATGTTCAATTCATTAAAAATCCAGCAATCTCTTTCAAAATAAAAAAATATTATGAAATTCATTATGAATGGTAATAAGTTAAATATATTCGAACCGCTTTCAAACCTGTGTTGAATCGGTTGTACTTTGGCTTGCAAGGGTTACTAAGGCAGGCGCGTTTCAAAGGGAGAGGAAATAATGGCTGACAGAATCATTCAGACTGCAGATCTTTCCACCATTGGAAAGAATTTAGAGGTTCTTAGTGACGGGATTCGCGTCGTTCATGAAGATGTAGTGACGACGAACAAACACGTTATGAACGTCGATTCAAACGTACGCGTGGTATACGACGAAGTAGAGAAACTAAAGGGAGAATTTCTCAAGTACGTAGATGCTCAGCTGAAGGCGAATCGCCTGCAGCAGGCAAGAACTACGATCATTTCCATTCGCCAGGAACTGGAAAAAGAATACGGACATTACGATGAAGTTCGGCGCAGCTGTATCGGAATTTTACAGGCGACCGACCTTGATCTGGTCCGAAAAGGAACAATTTCTACAATTTCTGAAAATTTACTGGTAGAGGCGCCCCGCTACTGGCTGGCACCGTGTCTGGTTGCCTTAGCCGCCTGGATTTCGGATGACAAACCCCTGGCGGATAGAGCGGTTAAGGAAGCGATTCACCGAGATGATGAGAAAACTTCACTGTTTTTCTCGCTTGTAACGCGCAGAGCTGACCGCAAACAGGCGACGCTCCAGTGGGTAAGCCGATTCATGGAAAATCAGGATTCTGAAAACCTGAATCGTAATGCGGTTATTATTCTGGATGCTTATGCGAGCGGGCTTCTTGGGCAGGATACAAAAGGTCTGGTTACAGCGCAAATGGAAAAGTGGCTGAATCACCTGAAGGATAAACCTGGATTTGTCGAAACACAGCGTAAGAACTGGGCATCCGCAATTTTGCTGAAGAAAAAGAAATATGCGGGAAAGGGATATACGTATCTGCCTGCCTGTTCTTCCACCTGGCCTCAGCTTAGCGATGTGATGGCTGGCGCCATACTGAACACAACGATTTATAACTATTTTGACAGCATTTATAAAAAGCAATCATCAACGGAATCTCTCAAGGAACAGCTGGATCAGATTCTGGAAACTCTGGTTACCGAGTTCGATGAAGAAGAACTGCCCTGGAGAAAGAAGGAAAAGTTTGAACAGCTGATTATCGATAATGGCGGGGACGAAAAACTCGCTCAGAAGAAAATGAAGATCGAGGAAACGGCCTTCGAGGAGAAGAAGGATTTCACTCAGCTGCTGACCGATTCGGCAATGAAGCCGGAAATTTCCCATGCGTCCCCTTCCACCCAGAAGTTCGCTATTTCGCTGTCTAAAGAATGGATTCTTGAAGGATATCAGGATGTTGTGGCAGGAAATCGAGCGAACGTTCCTGATGAGATCAATTTATCGGTCGATGGATATTCCTGCTCAACAAGAGACGGGGAGAATGAAAACGAATTGATCGAGGGCTTAAAAAAAAATATGGAAACGGTCAGAGCGGAACAGCTTGCCCAGTATGAACTTACAGCTGGGGATACCGTGGCTTTTTACGGCGGGATCGCCATTGCAGTAATTGGCCTGATCATGCTCGTATCCGGAAGCATGCTGTTCGGTCTGATCGCAGTCATTGCTGGATGCATTCTGGTCGTAAAGCATATCAGCAAAAAGAATGCTGTCGAAAAAGGCAGAGAAGCAGTTAATCAGCAAATTAATGAGCGTATTGAAAAGGGAACACAGGCTTTACGTGCCCTCTGCGCTGAAGTGGTAGATTTCCGTGCTGAATTTGCCAAAGAGGATGCAGTGAGTGCTCAGGTTCTGGATTTCCTGGAGGCGATCACTCCAAGCGAATACGTAAAGAATCTTACCGAGAACGGAAAATCGGTATTAGTCTAGGAGGATCAGTAATTTATATGCCGAATAATAGCGTAAATATCTGTCCATTCTGCGGAGCTTCGGTAAACGCGGATTGTATTTTCTGTACACAATGCGGACATCGACTGACGGAAAATCCTCAGAATGACCAGACAGAGCCGTCCGTAACCGGCGAGGAAGTTCTGGACGCTTTCCCGCAGGTTACATTCGAATCCTTACCAGATCTTCAGGAAACGGAAAATCCTTTCCCGGAAGATACCTCCAGCAGTGCTCAGGCGAAGCCGGCAGAAGAAATTGAAGAACCTGCTGCCTTTGAAGAAGACGCTGCTGTACTTGAATTTGATAATTTCTTTACCGAAAGTCCAAAGCAGGAATCCGCTCCTCAAAAGCCTGTGGGCGAGGCATCGAATCTTGCCCTGCAATCGATGCTGGATAGCATGGAAAAACAGTCCGCGCTGGCTAAAGGCCTTCCAGACTGGGATATTGAGCCGCCTCATTTGATGATCAATCGCAAGAAAAGGGATAAGTAAGGATGAAAGCGCCGGCTACATATTATGAATGGGTACCTGTCTTTGAAGAACTGAAGCGATGCTCTCGCAATGCAGAGATTATCGATATTCTTCATAGAGGGACCCTGTCCTGGCAAAGCGGAGTTGCTCAGCGTTTTTCCGAGAAACTGGTAGAAGCTGTAAATTATCGGCTCAATGCTGCCAATGACACGTTTTCTCGAAACATGGCCCATGCTTCGGATGAACGAGCCATAATCCAGTCCTTACATACTTTACGTAAAGAGATTGAATTTCTTTATCAGGCCGTGAACATTCCAGCGGTGCCGGAAAACTATCGAATTCAGTACATGGATATGATTAAAAAACAGGCAGATACGTTCCAGAGTTCGCTGGAAAAATCCGCAAAAAGCGACAGGACCGGAAAGTTGGGATACCTGATTCGAAATAATAAAGTGAACCATTTTAAAGCTTGAAAGGAAGTAAGAATCATATGAGCGCCCTACAGGAAGCAAAAAAAAGCATGCTTCAATACGCGACGGCTCGCATACCGCTGGTAACTATTCATTCCATAGAAATTGCCAGAGTTTTAAACATGCTTGGAGAAGTCAGTGAAGAGAAAGAAATTCCTTATTTTGTTCATACGTCTACAAAAGGGGTTTATGACTTAAAAACCAAAAAGTCAGCGACTGACGATAAGTCTCTTTATTCTGCTTTGGAATTTATTACTGAACAAATGTCAAGACGCTCAAATTTAACCATAGTATTCACCGAGCTCCCGGATCTGAGTACAGAGAATTCGGATTCAAGGGCGTTTCTGGCTCTGGTCAATTTAGCTAATGAAACGGGCGGTCAGATTATCCTGCTGACGACCAACACGCTCTGGAATACTTTGCAGCGTCAGGGAATGCTCATTGACGTGGCCCTTCCTGACGAAGAAGAAATGTATGAAATTATCAACCGGGTTTTGAACGACTACAGGAGCTCGATTTTCGTCGAATGGGATGACAGCGACGTGAAAGAAGCAGCAATGGCCCTGGCTGGCGTTTCGCAGGTCGAAGCAGAAAATGTTCTGGTTTCGCTGATCGCAAAACGAGAAGTTCTGAAATCCGATCTTGTGGAAATCCGGTATGCAAAAGACAAGCTTTTCTCCGATATTTCTGGTTTGGAAAAAATCGTAGTCGATCCATCGGTAAAAAATGTCGGCGGTCTGGCTGGTCTGCAAAAATGGCTGGATGAAAAGAAGAGCCTCATGACTCCGGAAAAGAGGGAGTTCTTACGGGCGATGGGACTTCAGCCGCCTAGAGGAATTCTTCTGGTCGGAGTACCCGGATGCGGAAAATCACTGTCCGCAAAATCGATTTCCGCAAACTGGGAATTGCCTTTATACCGGCTCGATTTTGCGACTGTGCAGGGAAGCTATGTCGGCCAGACCGAACAGCAGTTAAAAGATGCGCTGACAACCGCAGAAAACGTAGCGCCGTGCATTTTGTGGATCGATGAAATCGAAAAAGGATTATCCGGTGCAACAGGCCCGTCTGGAGACGGCGGGGTTTCCACGCGTATGGTCGGACAGTTTTTGTTCTGGCTTCAGGAATGCAAGAAACCAGTATTTGTAGTAGCCACAGCCAATGACGTCAGTATGCTCCCCAGTGAACTTCTGCGCCGGGGCCGATTTGACGAGCTTTTTTTTGTGGATCTTCCTACGGCAGATGAGCGGCGTGATATCCTGACGCTTTACATGAGAAAGTACTTGAGAGTGAACTTTACCGGAAAATTTGCTGACCAGATTGTGGATATCACCGATGGATTTACAGGAGCCGATCTGGAATCCACAGTTCGAGATCTCGCTTATCGCAAACTCGCAAATTCCGAGTTCCGTCTGGATGCGAAAAATATCGTAGAAGCTTTTGAAAATGTAGTTCCGCTTTCTCAGACCAGTCCGGAAAAAATTGAAGCTATACGAAACTGGGGAAAAGAAAAAGCGGTTCCTGCATCCGGAAAACCAATCGGCGACTCTGTACTGAGCGAGAAAAAAGGCGAGCGCCGCCGTAAAGTGCTGATCTAAGTGCTTATTTTCTGACGGAAAAGACAGGAAACGCTTTTACCCGGATCGATCCATGGAGCTGCTGCGATCGGGCTGAATTTGTAAGCCTTCCTGGACAGCCGATGCAAAGTCATGCAGAAGCAGAGAATGCAATTGAAGAGAGTGCAATAAAAGGTGAATGGAGGAGAGTTGCTGTGCCAATTCCAATGCTGAAGAAGCCGCAGGAGCAGGCGAAAACAACCTTATCTGCCTCGAAACCGAAGAGCAGAACAAAAACACAGTTTGACATGGCCCAGCGGGAAAGACTGCTGCGAAAAAAGCGCTCCAGTGAATATATGAATTTGATTCACAAACTGGACGCCGGCGGACATGTTCATAACCGTCATCAGTTAGAAGAAATTCTGAACCAGATCAATGCCGAACTTCCGGATATTGAGCTGGAAGGCTACATGCTGGGCATTGTCAGCAAGTGCTATTTAGGGGTTCCTTATGAAGTCCATTCTCTCGACTATGCGGGAGGAATTATCACCCACTACAAAAGAAATGAGCCTCTTCCAAATGGAATGGAAAAAGCCAGGTCGCTGGCTATGCGGGGGGGCTACCAATTCATCGAAGTCTATACCGATAAGATGTGCTGCGTGGACGCCTCCGGCAGAGTTTCGATTGTGCAGTAAAGCCGGGTCAGCCAGAATGTACAGCTGGAAATGAGGAGATTATGGACATTATTTTGACTGTGATCGTTATGGTTCTCGCACTCGTCTTTCTGAACGCACTGTTTTTTAAAATGGCGGGTTCCGATGATTACGGGTTCGACAAAGTAATTGAAGGCTTGATTGCAGTGATGATTCTTTACCTGGTGATCATTGCCTGCTTTGGGGATTTCATCAATATTAAAGGATTGCCTTTCGTGGATCAGCTGGAAAATTTCGCGGGGATTCACGATATTTATGCGAATGACAAGACCCTGTTTTTCACAGAATGTGCAGAACTGGTTTGCCTTCTGTTTGTAATTTCGCTCATTTCACAGTACATCCCCAAAACTGGAGGAAATGGTTTAGGCGGCAAAATTATTGTTGGAATTCTCACGCTTGGATGCGGGGTAATTCTGAATAACTATCTGGTCACCTGGAGCAAGAGCAACAGCACATGGGAAATTCTGCTTAAAGCCGTGCAGTGCGCGATAGCCGGAACGGCGGTTCTGAATATTCCTGTATCTCTGGTGGCTCATTTTATGGGGACGAGTTCAGAGGATTCCTTTGCTTCCTTTATCGCAAATCATCTGTCGAAAACAAAAGTATCCAAAGCATTAACCGCTTCCGTTACGAATGCGGCAGTGCTGACGGGCGGACTGATGGTTCTTGAAAATCAGATGGGAAGCTTAAATGGACTGCTGGCTTCTGCTCCCGCCCTTCTTGAGCTGGGCGGAACGATCGTTCTTATGATTGTCGGAATTCGCTTAATGATTAAATCGATTTCCCGATAATTCAGCACAATTGAGCTTTATCTTTCGAGAAAAACGGATTCATCATCAGGAATGGATCCGTTTTTTTGTGCGTTCAGCCTGCCGTTCTGCCGTATAGAAAGATAGTCGGATCCGACGGATTCAAAACAAAACGGCTTCAAAGAGGAAAAAAAACAATATTGAAGGACAGTCTTTCGTATATCTGGATATGAAGTGGCTGAAGAAAATGAGCGGACCGTTCTGTCTTTGTGCTCTGCTGCTCTTGTCGTCTTCGGGAAGACTTTCTCTGATGCCGTTAGAGAAGCAGGCGCCCGATACGATTGAAGCGGAAATCAAAGGCGAAGTCGTCGCTCCGGATGTTTACACGATCAAAAATGGGGCGACGATTCAGGATCTGATTGCAGAAGCGGGCGGGGAAACCGAAGGCGCGGATCTTTCCCGCGTTTCCCTTCAGGAAGAAGTGAAAGCGCATGAAGTGATTGTGATCGCCAAAAAGAAAGCCGATCCCCAGGCGCAGCCGATTCGAATCACCATGGCAAGCAAGGAAGAACTGATGACTTTGCCGGGGATCGGCGAATCGACGGCGCAGAAAATTCTGGCGTATCGCGAAGAACATGGCTTTTTCAAACTGGAAGATCTGATGGAAGTGCCTGGCATTGGCGAAAAGAAGTTTGAAAAGCTGAAGGATCGAATCGCGCTGTGAGAAAACGGACACGCGCGCAGACAGTCGATCCAGCGGCTGCGGCTTTATCGGCCCGCTCAAATCGAGGACAGAGCCGCTGGAAAAATGGGTGGGAAAAAGGGAAAGCCTGGGCGAATGCACCAAAAGGCAAGGATGATGCGCCGTGGCTATGCCTGGCGATCGCTTTCTGGCTGATTTTATGGATTGATCGATTCTGGCTCTGCGTGGCTGCCATTCTGGCAGGGGCCTTATGGCTGAACTGGCGATTTCGTCACGGCTGGCCTGTCCTGGTGTGGATTGGACTGGGCGCTTTCGCGATCGGTGTTCTCATGGGATCAGCCGCGGCTTCCCGGCGCGTGCCGCAGGAGGGAGAATACCGGATTTGTGAAATTCGATCCGGCTATGCGATGGCTTCGAATAAACGGGATTCGGTAATCGTTTATGAACCGGAATCCTTCATTCTGGATCAGACCGTGTTTCTTTCGGATTTTGAACGCATCCATTCGGCGGACAATATCGGTCTGTTCAGCTTTGGCCGCTACGTGGCGCAAAAGGGGATTTACTACAGCGCAGCCCCTCCAAAGGACGATCAGAATACTCCACAGGCGCAGAATCTGGCTCATCCAGAAAAAGCCAGACGACAGGAACCGGAAACGATAAAAGCCAGAGTCTGGCGCTTTGTAAATTCGAGACGAGCTGCGTCGCTGTATCGCCTGCTGATTTACGGGATAAACGACAAAGACGAACTGGACTGGATCGGGACGCTCGGACTGCCGCTGATGGGATTGCTGGGGGTAATAAAAAAGCGGCTGTCGAGAAGACTGTATAAACCGCAGGTCAGTCTGGCGGTGTTTGGAATTCTTGGCGGATTTGCGCTGATCGTTCCGGTTTCGATTTCCGTGATGCGCATGGCGGTATTTCTGATCGCTTCAACGCTCTTTGAAAATCGGGCTAAACGCCTGTCCTTTTCTATTCTGACTATGCTTCTGATCTGTCCGCAGTCTGCACGAAGCATGAGTCTGGTTTTGCCGGGCGCCATTTTGTTTTTTACGCGGTTTGTAGAAGGGAGCGGTCCAAAGCGCTTTGTTTCTTCCTGTGTCTGCATTCTTTGCCAGATCGCCTTTACGGGCAAGGTCAATTTGTTTTTCCTGCTGGCCTTTACGTGGCTGAGGCAGCTCTTCGGGTGGCTTTTCCTGCTGAGTCTGCTCGGTCTGTTCTGGGAAGAGTGGGGCACGGTTCTGGAGAAGGGCCTGTCGTCTCTGGATGTTTCGTTTGAAGCCTTCGATCTGCATGGAATGGCACCGCTCTGGTATTTCGTGCTGCTCTGCATGGTGCTGATGGCGATCTGCTGGAAATGGAGCAAGGGCAGAGCACTGCTTTGTCTGGTGCTCTTTGGCCTTTATCCGGCAATATGGCATTTTGATCCTTTTTATCACGTGTATATGCTTTCCGTTGGACAGGGAGACGCCACTGTCCTGGTGGAGCCTTTCATGAAAAGCGTTGTTATGATCGATGCCGCCGGGCGATTTAATCATGACAATGCCTCCGAGCTGTTTATCCCGTTTTTTCAAAGCCGCCAGATTTCTCAGCTCGACGCGCTGATCGTAACGCATGGCGACTTTGACCATAACGGAGCGGCGGCTTCGCTTTGCGAACAGTTTCCCGTAAAGAAGAAGATCGAGGAAAGCGGCCAGATCGTTCCGGTCGACTATCCATTCGAACTGCTGCTGCCGCAGCGACAGGCCGATCCCGACGACGAAAACGATCAGAGCCTGATCAGCCGCTTCGCCTTCGACGGCTTTTTCTATCTTTGGACGGGCGATGCTTCGACAGCGATCGAAGAGCAGCTGCTCGATCGGTATGTCCTGTCTTCGGACGTGCTGAAACTTGGTCATCACGGCTCTTCGACGAGTTCTTCCTGGGACTTCATAAAAGAATGCGATCCCCAGCTGGCTCTGATTTCCGCCGGCTATAAAAACCGGTACGGGCATCCGTCCAATGAAGTACTTTTGCGCCTGAGCGAACTGGGCATTGATCGTCTGAATACCGCGGATCATGGCATGGTCCATCTGCAGAGTTTTCACGGCTGCATGAAAATTGAAACCGCCGATGGCCTGACGGCCTGGATCGGGAACAAAAAAGAAAAGGCAGCCTTGCCAAAACAGGAGACTGCCAGAGAAACAGATTCTTAGAGTTTGCGGTTTTACTGCGGATTGGAGAAAGCCCAAAGCTCGGAACACTCGCTAAGAACCGCATCGATGTCCCAGAGCGTATCGCTGTGACGGATGGAATTGGGGTCGTTGATGCGAAGCTGTCCATTTCCCAGACCGGTCGTCACGATGAAATGACCCGTTCGGGTAAATGTGCCCGGAAGCATGTGCAAAATAACAGGCTTGCCGGCTTCCAGCGCCTGCCGCAGCGCGTTCGTATCTACCGGCAGCGTTTCACAGTTCAGATCCAGCGCATCAGCGGCTTCGGGAAAGAAGGCGGAGGAGGTGCCCATTCCGGAATAGTAATCGCCAAGCGCAACATCCAGATCGGCTAGAACCCGCGGCGTCAGGGTCGGATCCTGTTTGAGCCAGGAAGCGACCATCGACAGGCACGTCGGGCCGCATCCGCCCACCCAGATCATGGTATCGGCCAGCGGTTGCCAGCCCCAGCGTATGTCCCACTGTAAAAGGCGCGGGACGCTCTTCAGACTTTCCTGAAGGGAAGAGACAGGGGTCTGATACTGTGCGTCTGCCGATTGCGGCCAGGTTCGAATGAAATCGTATCGATCCGGATCGCGAAGGAAAAAGGCGAGAAGCGCATCGGTGTACTGATCGGCGTCCAGAAAGAGAGCGTAGGCTTTCTGCTGATCGGGCCCAGGGGTTAAGGCCGCTTCCTTGAGCGCGTAAAACGTTTCGTCGCTAATCTGCTCCGGCTTTTCGCGCTGGTTAATTTTTTCTTCGTCCGGTTGCGTGCTCTTTTCCACGGTAGCCCGCAGATGTACAGCCATCGTGGAAAGTGTATCCGAAAGAACGGTCCGGCTGGCCGAATTCTCTGCCTGCTTTTTTGCACTTGTTTTGGCCTGCAGTGCGCAAAAGCCAAAACTGCTCAGGCTGACCGCCGCAATCAGAAGGGGCATCGCCAGTGTCATCCCGGTTCTGGATGCAGGCTTCGAAACCGTCTGCCTGGTTTTTAAAGAATTGTATTCTGCGTTTTCCGGCTTCATGAAAATTCTCCTTTTCGTTTTTAAATAGGATTTCTGTCTTTCGGTCAAATCATATTGATCCTCCCTGCAGAGTCCGGTCGGTTCAGAGTAAGCGTCAAATAAAAGACGGGTATTTTCTCGACCGCCTCCTTGGGATAATT
>NZ_JBKXLD010000049.1:0-16172 GCF_047010065.1 Allobaculum sp. | reverse complement strand
AGCCATTGGCGTTCATGTATCCGATCCGGACGCCCGCATTTACAACTGGCCGCTGTCGATTGGCGATCAGACGGTTTCGATTGATTCCTTTTTCATGTCGACCGTTCACACCCTCGTTTTTGATGAAAACGCCATGGGCGATATCGAAGCAAAAGGCCGCGCCATTTGCGAGCATCCGCTGTTTTCCGAAAAGACGAATGTCAACTTCATTCATGTCCTTTCGCCCGATCAGATCGAGATTCAGACGTTTGAGCGCGGCTGCGGGGTAACCCTGGCCTGCGGAACGGGCGCCTGCGCAAGCGTCATCGACGCCCATCGCAAAGGCCTCTGCGGCACAAGCGTGGATGTCAAACTTAAGCGCGGAGCGCTTCACATCGATATCGATGAAGAAGAGTCCGCCTGGATGACCGGACCGGCCGTCTGCGTGCTGGAAGGCACGTTTCACTGGATGCCTTCTGCCAAAAGCCCGATCGAATAAAGCGGAACGGGAACCAGAAGCAAGAGGGAAGAAAAAGCGGGACTGCCAGGAGAAAATGGCAAGGATCGATCGAATGGAAAGGATGGAAACCATCGCATGGAACTGAGAGCGTACACGCCTGCGGACTGCAGGGAAATGCTGGAATTGTTTTATGACACCGTCCATACGATCAACGCCCGAGACTATTCCCCCAAACAGCTCGATGTCTGGGCGACTGGAAAAGAAGATCCGCAAGCCTGGTGCCAGTCCTTTCTGGCGCATTACACGCTGGTGGCTGTGGAAAACGGGAAAATCGTCGGGTTTGGCGATATCGATTCGAGCGGCTATCTCGACCGCCTGTACGTGCATAAGGACAGACAGAATCAGGCCATTGCCAGCACGATCTGCGACCGGCTCGAACAGAGCGTCGACAAAACGATTACCGTTCACGCGTCCATTACGGCCAGACCGTTCTTTGAAAAACGGGGCTATCGCGTCATCCATTCCCAGCAGGTGGAACGCCGCGGCGTTCTCCTGACGAATTTCGTGATGGAAAAGGAAGCCCAGAAAACGAAGTGAAAACAATAAGAGGATGAAAAATACCGCAAATACGCAGTTTTTTTCATCCTCTTTCGTCTTCATCATCTTTATTCTTCGTTCGTTTCGTTTTCGACTTCTCCGGCCTTGGCTCACGCGTGCGCGTCCGGGGTCGAATGTTTTTTTGAAAGCGAAAAGATCATTCGGTTTTTGACGCGCCGCAGGGAAAGCCGCAGTTTTTGCGACCGGCTCAGTTCCGGCTGCCAGACGGGCAGACGGTGGGCGCGCAGATCGCGGGAACGCACGTATACATTGAGCAGCCGCTCGGAAAGAAAGCCGTAAATACGCTGCTGGTAGGCATTGCGGCCGTCCAGCGATATCTGTTTCTCCAGTTCTTCCAGAATGGGGAAAAGCCAGGCGCAATAGTCGTCAAAGCGTGCTTTGGAGCAGGCCATCATGTTGTACTGGCTGATGCCGCCCTGCGCCATGATCGCATCCCACGCCTGCACATCCTTTTTGCTTTTCGCGGCAAGAATTTCTCGAAGCGTATCGAGATCCTGCGCAAAGCCGGATTCGATGCAGTACTGTTCATAGACGCTTTCGCGATACGGTTCGAATTCCGCCAGGCACACATCATAGCCGTCCAGAGCCTTGAGAATTTCCGGACCGCTCATTGCTTTGTTTTTTCCAAAGTAGCGGCGATAGTGACTGATCGAAATCCAGTCGCTTTCGGTATCGTTTTTCCAGATCCAGTACAGCCCCGTCAGTTCGCACCAGCTTTTGTTTTTGGAAGCGATGTTGTCTTTCGTGTTGTCGCGCAAATAGCCAAGATCTTCGCCAAAGCCGACTTGAAGCGGAACAAAAGACGGATCGGCAGGGGGTGTAAAGGCTTTATGCATGATGATGTACTGCCGCAGTCTGCCCTCTGTCATTTCTGGCTTTCCTTTCCGGCGTTCAAATAAATCATTTCCAGCTTTCTGGCCGCTTCCTTCACTTCGTAGCCGGACGCGATGATTTCATCGCGGGTGTCGGCGCGCGGACGGGCAGCTTCTTCGAGAATCTTCTGGGCCCATGTCGCTGGCGAATCATCCAGAGACAAATAGAGCGCCAGCGATTCGATCGGCAGCTCATGCGCCACCAGCGTGGACGTTACGACGGGCAGACCGGTGCACTGTGCTTCGACGCCGACGACGGGAAGTCCTTCAAAAAAGGAGGGAAGGACAAAAACGTCCATCGCATTCATCAGATGGGCGATGTCTTTACGAATCCCAAGAAATTTCACGGCATCGTCTAATCCTTTTTGCGAGACAAGCTGACGGATTTCGTCCATCGTTTCGCCCTGACCGGCCAGAAGCAGGACAGAATCGGGGCGGCGCTGATGAATCTGTTCGAACACTTCGATCAGAAACGGGTGATTTTTCTGGACGCTGAACCGTCCCACGTGGCCGATGACCAGCGTGCCGGGATCGATGTGCAGCTCCTTGCGGATTTCCTTTCCCCAGGCGGGTTCAAAGTGGAATTCGTTCAGGTCTACTGCGTTTTTTAACACGGTGTACTGATGGTTTCGAATGATGGACGGCGGAAATTTCCAGCGGGCCGCCAGATCCGAACAGGCCAGATATTTGGTGGGGTATTTGAGCAGGTACGGAATCGAGATCGTCTTGATGACGCGGTACTTGAGATTGTCAAAGCCGCCGCAGTGCGAGTGGACAAAGACGTTGGGCACGCCGGCTTTTCGGGCCAGCTTGGAGCCTTCCATCAGGGCGTACGTGCTGCCGGAATGAAAGTGAACGATAGGATAGTGATGTTCTTTTAAAAACGTCTCTAAAGACGATTTGAAAACCGCGTTGTTGTGTTCGCCAAAGGGATGTCCGGCCGCAAAGACGTGCGCCCCCATGGATTCCATTTCCTTCTGGAGCGCCAGATTATCGACGGTAAAGGGCGTGAAAAAATCCATCTGGACTTTGTTTCGGTCGATGTGGCGGTACATGTTCATTAAATAGCTTTCCTGACCGCCGTTGGCAATCGGTTCGCGAAAGACTTCAAGTACGCGGATCATTCACAGTCTCCTTTCGTGGGGAAAAATGCAGGCCGGATTTCGAGGCAGACCAGATGATGGCCAGCCTCTCTTTTTTATGATCGGGAGCATGGACAAGAACCCGTGCAGTGTGCAGGCAAATTTTCGCCATCTGATACAGCTTGCGCGAAAAGCCTTCCTGTCTCGCAATATACACCTCATTGCGATACGCATAGCGATAGCGATCCAGCCGGTCATGTGAAGCCCGGCTGATATCGGAGCCGACATTGTCGGCGCATTTATGAATGACGACACTTTCGGGAACGTACCAGCACGGATAGCTTGCGCTGATCCGTCTGGTGTATTCGACATCGTCGCCCCAGATGAAGAAATCTTTCAGGGGCAGACCGATCGCTTCAATGACCTGAGCCCGCAGGAAAAAGGAAACGAAGGAAGCCTGCCGGATCGGCCGGTCCATTTCGTCGGACTGCTTTCCCTCGATGAATTTGGGTTCGTTCATACGGCAGTACGATCCGTCTTTCCAGAGCACTTTGGAGGCGAGAAAGCCAAAATCCGGGTGCGCTTTGCCAAAGGCGAGCAGAGCGGCCAGCGCATCGGGGCCCGGAATGGCGTCATCGTCCATTCCCCAGACGCAGGAATAGCCCATCAAAACGGCCTGCCGCAGCCCTTCGCAAAAACCGCCGGCACCGCCGATATTTTCGTCAAGGCGATGATAGACGATCTGAAGATTGCGGCTTTTCTGGCAAGCTAAAGTTTTCGGATCATTTTTCCAGGCATGCACGGTGTCTTTGGTTCCATCGGTCGATGCGTTATCGACAATCAGAATCGAACACGGATGACTTTGCGCGAGAAGGGCATTCAGACATTCCACAAGCAGCGCCTTTCGATTGTAGGTGACCACGACGGCGATCGTCTGTTCAGGATGAGAACGCGCCATACGTGGGCCCTCCTTTTCCTGCAGTCGAAGCCGCCGGCCTGGATGAACGCAGCGTCGCTTTCGAAGATACTTTGCGGATCTTCTCGCTGTGTCCGTCCGCTTCAAAGGCGTCTTCGGACGCTTCGTGAACCGAAGTATGCGCGGCTCGGGCAGTTTTCCGGCGCGTTTTGAAATGCGAAGCAAACCAGCGGCTCAAATGGGAAAACGGCTGACTGAGCAGGTGACTGGCGTACAGAAGCAGGGGGTTGAACACCGGATTTAACAGGCGGACTTCATTAAACGAGAAGCAGTACACAATAAAGAGCGCGATCATCAGCGGAACATTTTTCTTGCGGTACGCCTGCCAGGCGATGCACGAGCAGCATCCCAGCACGAGCAGCCATTCAAGAACGCCAAAGTTCAGCAAAATATTCAGATACGAGCAGTCGACATACAAATACGTGTCGCCCGCAGTCGTGGCCGGTCCGTTTCCCTGCCAGACAATGTGCTTTCCGGCAAGAGACAGACCGTACTGATCGAACGCGGTGCGCGCATTGGCCAGACGGCCGGAAAGCAGTCCGTTCAGACTTTCCCAGAACGGCTGCCCGGGCGTATACGCCAGCATAAGTCCCAGCGCCACGATTGCCAGAACGACCGGCAAAAGCGCCAGACAGATTCCAAACCAGCGTTTATGCATGAACGAAAACCAGGCCGGATGCGACTGCAGCAGCCCAATCAGAATAAGCAGAAGCAGGGAAAGAAGAAACGCAAAGCGCGTATCGGTCAGGAAATAGAACAGAACGCTCATGCCCGCAAGCGCCATAAGCGCCGTCGTGTTGAGCGCACGCAAATCGCAGAGCAGCAGCGCAATCAGAAGAAACAGAAAGAGAACCGGCGCTGTGCTGACCCACGCAAAGCCGAGGGCATGACGGGAACGCTCCGTATCCATGATCACATCGGGAAAGACGTGCAAAACGCTCAATGCGAGAACGAGCCCTAATACCGTAGTCAGCACGAGTAAATACACGCGCAGACCGCGCCGGAGGCTGAGGGAGCGAAACGCGAACAGATACAAGGTCAGAATCGCAAATTCTGTACTTCGCGAAAACAGAAAGACCAGAACGCTGACGATCAGAACCGTCCAGACGACGATGGGATTTTGCCGTCGCTTCGACAAGGTAAGACTGAGCAGCGCCGCGCCAAGCATCAGCACATAGCCTCCGTAGCGCAAAATCGTAAAGAACAGATCAAAGCCGCGCGAATACGAGGCGGCGCCCTGGGCCGATACGATCACGAAACCCATCCACGATGTGAAAAGGAAAAAAGTCAGAAGCAGTTCGAGAAGCAGGGAAGAATGGCGCAGAGAATACGCGATCAGACGATTGGCGCGCAATCGCTCTCTGAACAGGGAAAAAGACTGGGAAACGGTATGCATAAAGCGGCTCCTTTCGAAGAGATCGAAAAAAACGTTCTGCGCCAGTTCGGGGATGAATTTCTTCGAAAGAAAAGGGCAGAAACGAAAACGGGAAGCAGGATGGCATAAGCCTGTTGAAAAAAATATATCATTCTTTTTGCGTATTCCCCGGTTTCGACCGCCCGAGGGCATCTGTCGATGGAGTAAGAAAACAAAGGACAGCGCCAGAAAAACGCTAATCCGCGCGATCAGAACGCAAGCCAAAAAAGGCTGGGGAAAGGGGAAACCCGTCCGTGGGCGCACAGAAAAAACAGGCTCGCCATCCGGGCAGGAAAAGAATGATTCTGAGAATAGAGTAAGCCTGCTGTGACCCAGATCCGCTCAAAGCGCCTGCCTTGTTTGTGCAAACAGATCGTGCAACATGCGCGATTCGCATAAAGCCCGAAACCTATCGCTCTGAATACGGGACAAAACCATTAAAATCACGGAATTTACCCGGAAATATCTTGTTTTGCGCTTTCAAAACCCGATATTTACGCTATAATTTGCATTGTTAATTGCACAATGTTGCATAAAAACAGGTATGGAAAACGCATTGATGCAAACGAGGCATTGCACAGATCAGGAAAGAGAAAAAGGAGGCCCTATGAGCGAAAACAAAAAGCCGGTTTCGATCCAGATCGTCTCGCCGCTGAGCGGTACAGCCGTTCAGATTACGGAAGTGCCCGATCCCATCTTCTCCGGGAAGATGATGGGCGACGGCGCCGCGGTAATTCCGGATAACGGAACCATCGTTGCTCCCGTTGACGGCGAACTGACTATGATCGCACCGACCCTGCATGCGTACGGATTTAAAGCGGAGGATGGAACGGAAGTTCTGGTCCATGTCGGACTCGAAACCGTCGGACTGGACGGCGCTGCGTTCAAAGTTCTCAAGGAAGCCGGATCCAAGGTCAGAAAAGGCGAACCGGTTGCCGAGGTGGATCTTGAACTTCTCAAGTCGAAAAACCTCAACCCCATTACCGCCATCGTATTAACAAGCACCCCCAAAGACGCGGTAATCACCGTTCGGGAAGGCAAAGTCAAAGGCGGAGAAGAAACGATTCTCACCATTGAAGAACCGGCTAAAGAAGAAGCGCCGGAAGCCGACACAAAGCCGGCGTCTGGAAAAGACGAGAAAAAGGACGCTGAAAAAGCCGACAAAAAAGGGGATAAAACGGAAAACACGTCCAAGTCTTCCAAAGGCAAAGCGGATCAATCCGATTCGTCCAAAAAGAAAAAATTCAAATTCAAAATCAACTTCGACCTGCTTCAGAAATTCGGCAAGGCGCTGATGGTCGTCATCGCCGTGATGCCGGCAGCCGGTCTGATGATTTCCCTTGGCAAGCTGGTCGGCATGATGGCCGGCGATATTACCCTCGTCACCACGATTGGTATGGTCATGGAAAACATCGGCTGGGCCATCATTAACAACCTGCATCTGCTTTTCGCCGTCGCCATCGGCGGCAGCTGGGCGAAGGAAAGAGCCGGCGGCGCGTTCGCGGCGGTTATCGCCTTCATCCTGATCAACAGCATCACCGGTCAGATTTTCGGTGTCACGACCGACATGTTAGCGGACCCGAATGCGATCACGCATACGCTGTTTGGACAGCCGATGCCCGTCGCCAACTACTTCGTCAACATTCTCGGCGCGCCGGCGCTGAACATGGGTGTGTTCATCGGTATGATTTCCGGTTTCGCGGGCGCCATCATTTACAACAAGTACTACAACTACCGCAAACTTCCGGATGCCCTGGCCTTCTTTAACGGCAAGCGCTTCGTACCGCTCGTTGTCATCGTATGGTCCGTCATCATCGCGCTGATTCTTTCGATTTTCTGGCCGATGGTTCAGCTGGGCATCAACAGCTTCGGAGAATGGATCGCGACGTCTTCGGAAACTTCGCCGATTCTTGCGCCGTTCATTTACGGAACGCTCGAACGTCTGCTGCTGCCGTTTGGTCTGCATCACATGTTAACGATTCCGATGAACTACACGTCGTTTGGCGGCACCTATGTCATTGCTACCGGCGCACAGGCGGGAACCGCCGTTTACGGACAGGATCCTCTGTGGCTGGCCTGGGTCAATGACCTCATCAACTATAAAAACGCCGGCAATATGGCAGCCTACAATGAACTGCTCACGACGGTTACCCCGGCACGTTTCAAAGTCGGCCAGATGATCGGTGCAACCGGTCTGCTGCTCGGTATCGCTCTGGCGATGTATCGCCGTGTCGATCCGGACAAGAAGAAAAAATACCGCTCCATGTTCATTTCCATCGTTCTCGCCGTCTTCCTGACCGGCGTTACCGAACCGCTGGAATTCATGTTCATGTTCTGCGCTATTCCTCTCTACATCGTTTACGCGATTTTGCAGGGCTGCGCATTCGCGCTGGCGGGTATCTTCCACCTGCGTCTCCATTCCTTTGGAAATCTGGAATTCCTCATGCGTACCCCGATGTCCATTCAGGCGGGTCTTGGCGGCGATATCATCAACTTCATCATCGCCTGCATCGTCTTCTTCGGAATCGGCTACTTTGTCGCTTACTGGATGATCGGCAAGTTCAGCTACGCTACGCCAGGCCGCAACGGCAACTACACCACAGACGATGACGATACGAGTGCGTCTTCTTCGAGTTCTTCGGAGGCGTCCAAGTCCGAAGGCGGCCAGTCGCAGCCCGAACGCATCATTGCGCTGCTGGGCGGCCGCGACAACATTGTTCTCGTCGATGCCTGCATGACGCGTCTGCGCGTTACGGTAAAAGACGTGGAAAAAGTGGCGGATCTTCCGGCATGGAAAGCCGAAGGCGCCATGGGCCTGGTCAAAAAAGACAACGGCATTCAGGCGGTCTACGGACCAAAAGCCGACGTGCTGAAATCCGATATTAACGACATTCTCTAAACCTCCATCCGTATCTGCACACGCGCTCAGATCTGCCTCGCCTCCTCGAGGAGTCTGAGTTTACGAAAAGAGGACCGGCTGTATGGCCGGCAAGGGAAGAATCAAGGGAGCAGATCCATTGCGGCTGCTCCCTTTTTCACGGCTTTAGCCCGTTTCTTTTAAAGGCATCGACAAATATTGTCGTCCTTGCGTTTCGATTCCCCTTTCGTCTTCTTACAATCGAAAGAGAAGAAGCGTCCTTACAGACTAGGAAATGCGAAGGCCAGAGCCGTCCAGAATTCACACCACGCAAAATTCCAGTCTGAATCTCTTGAAAAAATGGAAAGGAGAGAGCTATGAAACTGCTCACCCTCAATACGCATTCGCTTCAGGAAACAAACATGGCGCAAAAACAGGATCTCTTCTGCGCCTGGATTGAAAACGAACAGCCGGATATTATCGCCCTGCAGGAAGTCAACCAGAATATGGATGCTCCTGCGGCAGATGATCTTGCCTGCGCACTGGTCTGGAAGCCGGAACAGGCGATTCTTCGCGAAGACAACCACGGTCTGGCGCTGGCCAGACGGCTGGCCAAAGCCGGCCTCCATTACGAATGGGCCTGGCTGCCCATGAAAATCGGCTACGACCGCTACGACGAAGGGCTGGCTATTTTCAGCCGTAAGAAAATTTTGAAGACGGAAAATCTGCTGGCATCGAAAATCGATACGTATACGGATTTTCGTACCCGCCGAATTCTGGGCGTACAGACCGAAGACGGCTGGTTTTATTCCATCCACCTCTCCTGGTGGAACGATCCGCATGAACCGTTCGCTCTGCAGTGGCAGCGTCTTCTGCCCCAGCTGGAGAAACATTCGAAAGATTCGCCGGTGTATTTACTGGGCGATTTCAATTCGGATGCGTTTTTGCCGGGCGAATCGGCCGATCTCGTCCGCCAGAGCGGCTATTTCGATACGTACGTGCTGGCAAAAAAGAAAGATGCCGGCTATACGGTAGGCGGCGTCATTGACGGCTGGGAAAACCAGCCGCAAAGCGGTCCAAAACGGATCGATCAGATCTGGGCAGGCCATAAGGAAAACGTCACAGAAAGCCGCGTCGTCTTTAACGGAGAGAAGGAGCCTGTTCTTTCCGACCATTACGGCCTGCTCGTTGAAATTGACGACTCGCGCGGTGCGCACGAATAAAGCCGACAGGCGAAAACCGCCCGCAAAGCAGACACCAGAAAATTCATAAATCCAAAATCAAAAGCCGTTCGAACTTTACCGTCCCCTGAATTGGGGAGCGGTACGTTCGAACGGCTTTTTTGTGCGGTTTATATTTTTGGAGAAAATCAGGATTTGGCTGGAGCACAGCTTTCGCGCTCGACGAGCACGAACGGAACGAGGGTCTTGCTGGCCATGGACTGCGGCGTGCGCGCCCGTAAAATCGCCTGCGCGGCGGCTTCGCGGCCAAGCTGGAGCGGATGAACGTCGATGGACGTCAGACGCGGGGAGGTGAGCGTCGCGAAAATGGAATTGTTAAAGGAAACGATGGACAGATCGTCTGGAATGGAAAGGCCGGCTTCCGCGGCTTTCTGGCGAAGGACCATCGCGTGCAGGTCGTCGCTTGTCACAAAGGCCGTTGGCCGTTTGTCTTTGGAAAGCGCGAGCAGGCGGCCGATTTCTTCAAGCCCTTCGGGATCGCCGTGTTCCATTTCGATCAAATGCATGTTCTGCGCCTCGATGCCAGCCTGCTGAAGAAAGAGAAGCACACCGTTTTTGCGCGATGCAGAAAACAGATGCTCGAACGGGGAGCCGATAAACGCGAAGCGGCGATGGCCAAGCCCATACAAATAGCGTGCAGCGCTGCTGCCGGCTTCGATGTTGTCGTTGTCGACGCTGACGGTCTGCGAACTGCGGCTTTGCGGAGAGCCGATCAGCACGTAGTCGTAGCCTTCTTCGGTCAGCTTGTCGACGATGGGATCATCGGCGCGGGAAAACAGAAGAATGAAGGCGGAAAGGCGGCTGCTCGCGGAAAGGGAAAGGATCGCTTCGATGACTTCCTGATCATCCCGGCCGGTTAACAGTAAGGAGACCGCTTCGTTCTGGTTGCAGTACTCGCTGATGCCGCGGATGACTTCCAGAAAGAACGGGTTGTTGTACGTATCCGCAGCGGAAGGCGGAAGAATGATGCCGACTTCGACAAGCGGCTTGTTCTGGACCAGCGTTGAAGCGCTTGCTGGTGCGGAGTAGCCGACTTTTTCCATGGCTTTGCGCACCTTTTCCTTGGTGGTCTCCGAAATGGCCGGATTGTTTCGAATGGTGCGGCTGACGGTCGAGGCGGAAACGCCGGCGACGCGGGCAACATCGCGTATCGTTACGGACATGAAAAATCCCCTTTCCAAAGCGAAATCTTCTGTTTCACGACAATTGCACACAACGAATACAGAAAGCGTTTGATCTGCGATAAACAAAGCCTTTTTACGCTGTGCAAATATGCATCATTATGCAACAAAATGCGCCAAAGGAAAAGACGGGCAGGAAGACTCCGCCCAATTCTTCAGGCATTTTTCAAGTGTTGACCGTCTGGTTTTCCGGCGAAACCAAGGGCGCTTTTCCGGCTTTTTCTCAAGAAAAGAGTGATCGTTTTCTTCGTTCAAATGTCCTGAAACGGATAAACACAATCGCAAAAAGAAACCCGGCGAGAAAAAACGCCAGCGGGACGGCTTGTGTCCAGCGACCCTGAATCCGCAGCGTTCGCCTCGGGCATCTGCCGGCTTGCCTGCGGCTCGCGTCGGATAATACAGGTATGGACTATCCACAGGATCTGATCGGAGAACTGGTCGAAAACGATAAGGATGAACGGGAAGAATCGCTGCGCGTCGGCCTGCTTTTAACGCTTGGTATCGGCATTCTCAACGCCTGCACGTACGTGACGCGCGGGCATGTTTTCGCGAGCAGTCAGAGCGGCAACCTGCTCTATTTAGGACTCGATCTGGCCAAAGGCGAATTTGGCAACGTGACCAAGTATCTTTTTCCGCCGCTGATGTTTGCGGCTGGAATTGTCATTGCCGAACATTATCACGACAAGCCGGGGTATCGGCAATGGCGAAGAATTCCGTTTCTGATCGAAATCGTTCTGATCATTGTCGCCACGTTTCTTCCGGATTCCTGGAACGCACTGGCCAATCCGATTTTCGGCTTGTGCTGCGGACTGCAGACGATTATTTTCAAGCGGATTCGAAGCAATCCGATGGCGACGGTCGTCATCAACAGCGGCTTTCAGAACACGTTTGTGCACCTGACACGGTATTTGCAGAAAAAGGATAGGGAAGACGCGTTTCGCGCGCTGCTCTATTTTGTTCTGGTCATTTCCTACTTTCTCGGCATCGTGATCGGCGCACTGCTCTGTCCGTATCTCAATCATTATGTTTCGCTGATCAGCGCTGGACTGCTGCTGATCTGTCTGTTTATTGCGCTGCCTGCCCATTTGGATTCGGACGAAAAGAGCTCTGATTCATCGGTCGACAACCCGGACAAGGCAGGAACGGCTGCGTCAAAGCCTGAAAAAGAAAACGGACAAAATTCGAAGAACAATAGAAGTTTCAAAAACGAGGACACGGTTTGGAAGCGTTGAATTTCAAAATCCGTGTCTTTTTATCGCGTAAGTAATACGAATCGTTTTACTCTTCGCAAGAAAACCTCTTTTTTCGGGCCGTCAAGAGGAATTTTCAGAAAAATGCCGGGAAATATTCTCGTTTTCATGCATTTTTTCAGAAAGAGAAACAAATCGGTTTCAATGGATTGAATTCGAAAATGGAATGGGTAGAATACGGAATATCAAATCAGTGATCGGAAATAGTACCTGCAGAAAGGTCCAAAGAGAGCTTCGGCCTGGTGAAACGAAGCGTCCGGAATGCAGCGAACGTGCCCGTGAGTGGAACCGCGACAGAAATCGAGCTGTTCCCGCGACCCGGCGTTATGGGAGAGTGTCCTCTTCAAGAAAGAGGGAAGACAGGTGGTACCGCGATCCTTATCGTCCTTTCATTCGAAAGGACGTTTTTTTTTGGAAGGGGCGATTTCATGCAGGAAGACCGACGATGCCTGAATTCAGGCCGGCGAAAGGCTGACACACACTGAGAAACAGCCATTCGCCGCATACATACGCACAGCTTAGAACAAGATCCGAAACGAAAAATCCATACATACATAAACGTTTAAATCTGCTGGATCTTCTTCTCATTCTTTCTCAGACCATTCAAAAGCGAAAGCGAACAAGGAGAAAAATCATGAGCAACCTGCATAACGAAAACAAAACGTATAAGAAAATCGTCCTCGCCTATTCCGGCGGTCTGGATACTTCCGTTCTGATCCCCTGGCTGAAAGAACATTACGGCAACTGCGAAGTCATCGCGGTATCCGGCAACGTCGGACAGGGCGGCGAACTCGACGGCCTCGAAGAAAAAGCGCTCAAGACCGGCGCCTCCAAACTGTATATTGAAGATCTGACCGACACCTTTGTAGACGACTACATCGTACCGTCCCTCAAAGCCGGCGCGAGCTACGAACAGTACTTGCTGGGAACGTCTTTCGCAAGACCGATCATCGCCAAACGGATTGTGGAAATCGCCAAAGCCGAAGGCGCCGATGCCATCTGCCACGGCTGTACCGGTAAAGGAAACGACCAGGTTCGGTTTGAACTGGCCATCAAGGCGTTCGCTCCGGAAATCGATATTATCGCTCCATGGCGGTTCTGGGATCTGAACAGCCGGGAAAAGGAAATCGCCTACGCCGAAGCGCATAACATTCCTCTGAAAATCAGCAAGGAAACCAACTACTCCAAAGATAAAAACCTCTGGCATCTGTCCCATGAAGGTCTGGACCTCGAAGATCCGGCCAACGAAGCTCCAATCAACAAACCCGGCTTCCTCGAAATGGGTGTATCCCCCGAAATGGCTCCGGATACGCCGACCAATGTCACCATCCATTTTGAAAAAGGCGTACCGACCGCTCTGGATGGCGAAGAAATGAGCGCCAAGGACATCATCCTCAAGCTCAACGAAATCGGCGGCGCCAATGGCATCGGCATTCTCGATATCGTTGAAAACCGTCTGGTCGGCATGAAATCGAGAGGCGTATACGAAACGCCGGGCGGATCCATTCTGTATAAAGCCCACGACAAGCTCGAGGAAATCACCCTCGACAAAAACACCAAGCATTTCAAGGAAATCGTCGCGCAGAAATTCGGCGAACTCGTCTACGACGGCCTCTGGTTCACCCCGCTGCGCAAAGCGCTGAGCGCCTTCGTCGATTCCACGCAGGAAACCGTAACCGGCGACGTTACGCTCAAACTCTACAAAGGCAACATGATTCCGGTATCAGTAACATCCCCGTATTCCCTCTATAACGCAGGCATGGCCACCTTCGATGAAGATGACTGCTACGACCAGAGCGATTCCGCCGGCTTCATCAACCTCTTCGGTCTGCCGATCGCGGTAAGAGCCATCAACGACAAGCAGCTCGCAAAGGAAACTGGAGAACATTTCTCCAGTGTGGAATAAATGAGTAAGCTCTGGGCGGGTCGGATCTCCAAGGAAACCGACGCGGACGCCAACGACTTCAACAGTTCCATTTCTTTTGATTCCCGGCTGTATCCCCAGGACATTCTTGGAAGCCTGGTGCACAGCTGCATGCTCGAAAAACAGGGCATTCTCACGTACGAGGAAAAGCAGGACATTCATCACGGCCTGCTCGATCTTCTCAACAAAATGAACAGCGGTCAGGTGGAATTTTCCAGCCAGTATGAAGACATTCACACATGCGTGGAACAGCTGCTGACGGCCGCCATCGGCGACACCGGCAAAAAGCTCCACACCGGACGCAGCCGCAACGATCAGGTCGCACTCGACATGCGTCTGTATGTTGTCTCCAAAGCCGAAGAAATTCACGACACGCTGCTCAATCTGATTTCGGTTCTGGCCGATCTGGCCGCCGAATACGCCGATACGCTCGTACCCGGCTATACCCATCTTCAAAGAGCGCAGCCCATCACCTTCGGGCACACGCTCATGGCCTACGCCAACATGTTCCGCCGCGACGCGCTCCGTCTGGAAAACGCGCTGGACGTCATGGACGAATGTCCGCTGGGCGCCGGCGCTCTGGCTGGAACGACGTTCCCGCTCGATCGGGAATTTACCGCCGCACATCTTGGCTTTTCCAAGCCGATGTCCAACTCGATCGACGCGGTCAGCGACAGGGACTTCTGCATTGAATTTTTAAGCGATCTTTCCATCCTCATGATGCACATGAGCCGTCTGAGCGAAGAAATGATTCTCTGGAGCTCCTGGGAATTCAAATTCATCGAACTCGACGACGCCTATTCCACCGGCAGCTCGATCATGCCCCAGAAGAAAAATCCGGACATGTGCGAACTGATCCGCGGCAAAACCGGCCGGGTTTACGGCGATCTGATCGGTCTGCTCACGGTCATGAAAGGTCTGCCCCTCGCCTATAACAAGGACATGCAGGAAGACAAGGAAGCCGTCTTTGACGCCGTTGATACCGTCGAGATGTGCCTGAAAGTTCTGCCTGGCATGTTAAAGACGATGCGCGTACGCAAGGACAAGATGAAACAGGCCGCCAGTGCCGGATTCATCAACGCAACGGAATGCGCTGACTACCTCGCCAAAAAAGGCATGCCCTTCCGGGATGCCTACAAACTGACCGGTACGCTCGTCGCTGACTGCATCGACAAGGGCCTTACCCTCGATCAGGTCAGCCCCGACGATCTCGAAAAGCTCTGCGATCTGTTTGACGAAGACTTTTATCAGGCGATCGATCTCGACAAGGCTGTAGCCGATCGGAAAGTGTACGGCGGTCCGTGCAAGGAAAACGTGCTCGACCAGTCCGCCAAAGCCAAGGAATTTGTCGCCGCGCACAAAACGTCCAAAGTCAGAACTTCGAAATAATTCCAGACCGAGCGAAAGCCGTCAAAGGAAAAAGACGCGCTTCTTCTGGAAAGGAAATGTTTACGCCAGACCGCCGCGCCAGTAGGAAACTTGTCGCGGCGGTCGACGTTTCCGATGATTTTTCCTCTCCATCCAACCGCTGCGTGCCGCCTGTCTTTCGATATCTTTCCATATATATCGGAAGCAGAAAGAAGGATATAGAAGGATATAGATATAAAGGATACAGAAGGATATAGATATATAGGAAGAACAGGGAAGAGCTCGAACGCCTGGCAGAAAAGAGTCCGGACAGGCAGGATTCCATCCCCGCAAATTCACCTGAAAAGTGCAGGAAAAACGGGAAAAAGACAGCCCATACAGAACCGGTGAAATCCCGCAAAACAGGAATATATATGTCTCCTTTGAAAAAGCGGATGTTCACAAAATGCATAGGCCGGTATTCTGAGCAGGGAAAAAGATAAAAAACAGTACGTGTATGAAAAAACCAAAAATTTACATCGATGGCCAGGCCGGAACGACCGGGCTGCAGATTAAGGAGCGGATTTTAAACCGCGACGATCTGGAACTGCTGACCATCGCCGAAGACAAACGAAAAGATCCCGGCGAACGCCGGCGTCTGATGGAAAAAGCCGATCTGGTCTTTCTCTGCCTGCCCGATGCGGCAGCGATCGAAGCCGTTTCGCTGATGGAAGGACTCGATACCCGAATCATTGACGCCTCCACCGCGCATCGCACTTCGCCCGACTGGGCGTACGGCTTTCCGGAACTTTCGGCCGCGCATAAAGCAGCCATTCAGAGCGCGCAGAAAGTGGCCAATCCCGGATGCCACGCCAGCGGCTTTATCGCTCTGGTTTATCCGCTCGCCAGATCCGGACTGCTCAATCTGGACAGTCAGCTGAAGTCCTTTTCGCTGACCGGCTACAGCGGCG
>NZ_JBKXLD010000048.1:0-16417 GCF_047010065.1 Allobaculum sp. | reverse complement strand
TAAACGCGGACCATGTTTTTCGCGATGGACGTCAGACGTTCGATATCGTTGACCGCTCCGGCGGAAATTTCGCCAAAGACGATTTCTTCCGCCGTACGGCCGCCAAGCAGACCGGTAATTGTCGCTAACATTTCCGATTTGCGGTGGAAGTATTTTTCCTCACGCGGCGTCATCAGGTTGTAGCCGCCGGCTTCACCGCGCGGAATGATGGTGACTTTCTGCACGATGTCGGCATCTTCGAGCTTCAGACCGATAACCGCGTGACCGGCTTCATGATAGGAAACCAGCCATTTGTCTTTTTCGGTGTATTTCTTCGATTTTTTCGCCGGGCCCATCATGACGCGGTCAATCGCCTCGTCCAGATCGGTCTGGGTAATTTTCGCTTCGTGGTTGCGCACCGCGAGGATGGCACTTTCGTTAAGCACGTTGGCCAGATCCGCACCGGAGAAGCCCGGGGTACGCTGAGCGAGATTTTTCAGGGAAACGCCAGGTTCGAGTTTCTTGTCCCGGGCGTGTACTTCCAGAATGGCTTCACGGCCGCGCACATCCGGCAGAGAGACCGTGATGTTGCGGTCGAAACGTCCCGAACGGCGCAGGGCCGGGTCGAGAACGTCCGGACGGTTGGTCGCCGCGATGACGACGATGCCGTTGTTGTTGGACATGCCGTCCATTTCGACGAGCAGCTGGTTGAGCGTCTGTTCGCGTTCATCGTTGCCGCCGCCCATGCCGGCGCCGCGCTGGCGGCCGACCGCATCAATTTCATCGATGAACAGGATGCACGGAGCGTTTTTCTGCGCGTTCTTGAACATGTCGCGGACGCGGCTTGCACCGGTTCCGACGAACATTTCCACGAAATCCGAACCGGAAATCGAGAAGAACGGAACGTTGGCTTCGCCGGCAACGGCTTTGGCCAGGAGCGTTTTACCGGTTCCCGGAGGACCGACCATCAGGATGCCTTTTGGAATGTGGGCGCCCATGTCGGTAAACTTTTTCGGCGAGCGCAGGTAGTCGATGATTTCCTTGACTTCCTCTTTTTCCTCATCGCAGCCGGCGACATCCTTGAAGCGGACTTTGACGTCGTTTTCAATGCGGGCGCGGGATTTGGAAAATTCAAACGCCTTGTTGGCGCTCCCTCCACCGCTCATTTTCGAAAGCATGAAGTAAAACAGGACGCCGATCAGCAGCAGCGGAATGATCTGCGCAAGCAGGCTGACCCAGAGGCTGTTGGCGGAAGGATCGCTGACGGTAATCGTACCGCCGTTTTTTTCGAGAGTGGTCGTGAGCCATTCCATGTTTTCTTCCGTGTTCGGAACGATGGTGGAAAAGGCTCGCTTGTTGGCGCCGCTGGTGTAGACGCCTTCGACTTTGATAATGGAGCTTGAGATGTTGAGGGTGGATTCGTCAAAATGCGCGGTATCCGCGATTTTCTGAAAATCCGTATAGTTCATTCGGTTGACGGATCCCCGCGTGGAGAATCCGATAATCGAAATGAGGATGATAATCACAAAAAGCGTGGGCAGATAATTCAGCCATTTTTTCATGGAAGCTCCCCTTTCTTTTTTCTATTTCCTGGTTTGCGTAGTTACGTGCCGTTCGCTTTTTTCAAAGCGTCGCTTTGCCCGTTCAGACGCGCATAAGCATGCCGTCTTAGCGGTAGGCTTCTTCTTTCAGTACGCCGATGTAGGGCAGGTTGCGATAGCACTGGTTGAAGTCGAGTCCGTAGCCGACAACGAATTCGTTGGGCACTGTAAAACCGACATAATCCGCTTCAATATCGACAACGCGGCGGTCCGGCTTGTCGAGCAGAGACACGATGCGCACATCGTTTGCGCCCTTGTTTTCGAGCAGACGGCGCACTTCACGAATGGTGCGGCCGGTATCGACGATATCTTCCACGATCAGAACGTTTTTTCCTTTGACAGACAGGTCGGTGTCCTTGTTGATTTTGACATCGCCGATCGATTCGGATCCGGAATAGCTGGAAACGGACATGAAGTCGATTTCAATAGGGTGACGGAAATACTTGATGAGTTCCGCCATGAAAGGAACGCTGCCTTTGAGCAGACCGATCACGATCGGGACGATCCGCTTTTCCTCATAGTCGGCTTCAATCTGGCCGGCGAGTTCCTTGCAGCGAGCTTCGATTTCGTCTTCGCTGATCAGAACGCGTTCAATATCTTCACTGATCACTTTTGACATGATGAAATGTACCTATCCTTTTCTGTTGTATATTTGAAGTTTCTTCTTGTTCTGGAAGTTTCTTCAATGCAAAAACGGCCCGTCTGATCCAGAGAGCTTCTGTTCAAAGCTCTTCTCTTTGCACCTGGTCAGGCAGGCGAAAAAGCGTAAGAGATCGGGTCAACGCAATGCGAAATCCTCGGAATCTGGATGAAACACGCGCCCGCATTTTCTTTATTTTCAGCCTGCAGGGCACACGAAGAGGATTTTATTCAAACGCAATGCTTAGGGGAAATTTTACCATAAAAAATAAGGGCTTTTCCACATAATGATAAACATCACAGCCCGTATCCATCGCAAAGAGAACACCTTGATCCGAAGCGATCACCCGATAGAGATCGCGCTCGATAGCCGGGATTTTTCTGGAGATCATGCGCCGGCGAAGATGAAGTCTTCCACCGCGCATTTCAATGGTATCCCCGTTTTCCCACGGACGGATGAGCAGGGGGAAATCGTCATCCGAAACCGAGAAAGTTTCCATACGGGTGCCGTGCGTGCTCAGCTTCATGCCGTACCAGACGTAGTCCATCTCGCAAAGCTGCTGCAGCTGGGCAAGCGAGCCGACATAAAAGGGAAGCGGAGGCGCTTCCTTTTTGCGCAGACAGATTTTGCCGTCCACGTTCTGAATCCAGAAATTTTCGATTTCCTTTCGCCTGCCGCTTTGAAGCTGTTCGATCAGCTCTTCCATATGGCGTCTGGAAAAATGATGCTTCACATGCGCAAAGAGCAGCTGATCGAGAAGCAGCCAGCCATCCTCCCTGTTCAGATCGTCCATCGTTACGCCCTGTCCGCTTCGCGTTCGGGCGTTTTCCTTTCGCCTTTCCAGTTTTCGATTATCGGCTTCCATTTCGCTCAGCCACGCCTGTTTCTGGCTGGCGCTGGCGGGTTCGATTGTTGCGTGGCGGATCTGATTGCGCCGGTAGTCGTTTTGAAGATTGCTTTCGTCAATTCCGTACGGCAGACGGCGCCGGTCCATTTCCTGCTGAATTTCGGCTTTGGAATACGCCAGCAGCGGCCGATACAGCCGAAGGCCTTCGTAGTCAGTCCATTCCTGCAGACCGTAATGGCTGACGATGGCGTTTCGCTCCTTTTGCATCATCCACGTTTCGATCGAGTCGTCCATATGATGGCCGAGCGCAATCGTGTCCGCTCCCGTCATTCGACAGAGCCGGACAAAAAAGCCGTACCGGTCGGCTCTGGCCTGCCCCTGAAAATTGCCGGCTTCATGGACGGCCGGATGCAAAATCCACAGGGTTTTCTGGTGCTCGGCCGCAAACTGACGAACGATCGCCTCATCGCGCGAAGCACTGGGGCGATGGTGATAGTTCACGTGGGCAATAAAGTAGGGGACATGGCGGGATTCGAGAAACCAGAGCAGGGCCATGGAATCCGGACCGCCGCTGACGGCTGCACAGATCATGGCTTTATTGTAGCGAGTGCCCAAAACAATTCACGCAAAAACGGACCTTCGCTTCGCTCCGACCAAAAAGCCGGTGCCAAAGACACAAAGGTCCGAAAGGGAAAACGGCTTAAAAATAATTCCCGTACATTAAGGAGAAAACGGCCTGTGTACTCAGCCACGCCAGGCCAAGCGAGCAGAGAAAGAGCAGAACGATCGGTCGAGAGCCGCTGTTCTTTCGGGCAGCCCTGGAAAAATCCAGACTTTGCAGGCCGTAAAAGGCGAGGCAGAAAAACGCCGCAAAGACGATCATGTACAAAATGCGGCTGCTGTTCATCGAATCGGTCCTATGTACGCGGGATAGACAAAGGGATAAATTTCCGCGAGATTTTCGCAGGCTTCTTCCATGACGTCGTCATCGACGCAAAAGCCCATCAGACACGAACCGGAGCCGGTCATCAGAACGCGGACCAGGCCGTTGTCCTGCATCTGTTCCTTCTGTTCGACCAGTTCGTCGAGCGCTTCAAACGCCTGCGGCTCAAACGCGTTGACCATCGTCTGATACAGCAGACCGATGTCCTTTTTGCGGACCGCATCCGAAACGATATCGATATCTAAAGCCGAAGACGGGGCGCTTTCAAAGCGTGCGAACGCCTCGGGCGTCGAGATGCCCTTTACGCCCTGTACGAGCAGAACCGGAATGTGCCAGTCGCTCGCAATTTCCTTTACCTGTTCGCCGGCACCGCCTATGCGAGTAAAGGCGTTGTGCAGGCAGCAGGGAACGTCGGCTCCGACCAGAAAGCCGAGCCGGTCCATGTCTTCCATGGACAGACCAAGCTGTTCCATGTCGTTGAGCGCCTGAATCAGCGCGGCGGCATCGGCGGAGCCGCCGCCCAGACCGGCTTTGTCGGGAATGGACTTGGTCAGGGTAATGACATAGTGATTTTTCAGACCGGCATGCTCGCGAAGAACGGCCAGCGCTTTATGCAGGGTGCTGCTGCCTGGCAGCTTGAAGCCGACGGCAGAAATGATATCTTCTTCCGTATTGGACGGTTCGATATCGAGTTCATCGTAAAGAGAGACCGGCGCGTTGACCATATCCATGATGTGGTAGCCGTCCGTGTCCCGTACGCCGAGAATATCGAGAGCCAGATTGACTTTGGCATAGGCTTTAACTTTCATAATTCACCTTAAACAGGCGGATGAAATCATCCACGCTCAGCTGCTGGGCCCTGGTCTGCAGGGGAATGCCGGCTTTTTCCAGCATGGCCTGCGCTTTGGCTTTGTCTTCGGTCCAGCCTTGAAGATTGTTATAGATGGTTTTGCGGCGCTGCGTAAAGCAGGCTTTGACCATCGAAAAGAAGCACGCTTCATCTTCTACGGGATGTTCGTTTCGAAACCGAAACTGCAGCACCGTACTGCCGACATTGGGGGACGGCCAGAAGACGTTGCGGTTGACGTCCATGACTTTGCGGATCGTGCAGCGATACTGCGTGATGACGGAAAGCGCGTTGTAGGACGCCGATCCGGCGGTAGCCGCAAAGCGGTCGGCGACTTCCTTTTGCATCATGACGGTAATGGCGGCGATCGGCTCGGTCGCTTCAAACAGCTTGAAGAGAATCGGTGTTGTTACGTAGTACGGAAGATTGGAAGCAAAGCGGACGGGCAGTCCTTCTTTGGCAAACGGCGCCAGAAGCACATTGACATCCACATTCAGAAAATCTTCCTGAATGATTTCGAGATGATCGCTGCCGATTTCTTCTTTTAAAATGGGCGGAAAGCGCGGATCGATTTCAAACGCGATGACTTTTTCGTTGTCTTCGCAAAGATACTGGGTCAGGGCGCCAATGCCCGGACCGATTTCGATCATGACGCCTTTTCCGTCGCCCGAAGCTTCCCGGGCGATTTTTTCAACGACGCCAGGTTCGACGATGAAGTTCTGGCCAAAGCTCTTTTTCGTCTGCGCGTTCCACTTTTCCTGGATTTCGCGCGTCCGGCTTTTGGTAGCAATTGGACGATCGATCATAAAACCTCCTCAATCTGCGTACGGGTGACGCCCATCGCGTTCAGCCGCTTGAAGCACGTTTTCGCGTTGCAGGGGCCGATGCGGAAACGATCGCAGACTTGTTTTCGAAAGGCGGCGTCGCCTGTCAGGCCCAGATCGAGAAAATCGTTCCAGGAAAGGGTGGACAGACGCTCGTCGTACGAAATGAGATGCGAAAGGCTTTCGGCGAGATCTTCGTATTCGGCATGCTCGACGCCGACTTTCTTGTCGGTTTTGGCTTTGTCGCGATCGATATAGGCGTGTTTCACGCCGGGAATTTTGCGGGAAATGATGCTGCGGATGTGTTCGCCCGAGCGGTCGGGGTCGGTAAAGACGATGACGCCGCGGCTTTTCTGCGCCGCCGCGATCCGATCGAGAATCTGACCGGTGACATGACTGCCGCACGTTTCGATCGTGTCGCAGTCAAAGAAGGTTTTCAGCCTTCGCGTATCGCTGCGTCCTTCCACGACAATGACTTCATGAATGTGCATGGACACACTCCTTTCCAGGAAAGAAAAAGATTCGAAAAAGAAATACGTAAAAGCGATTCGTTCCAATGAACCGAAAAACGATTCCGAACGAAACGTCCTCCCGTATAAAAAGCATAAAAGATAAAAACGCGTAAAAGAATCAGGAGGCAGGAAGAGACAAAAAGCCAGGGAGAGATCCCCTGGAATTGTCTTCTGGAGTACAGACTCAGGCTTTTGGCTTGGCGGAACTGGCCTTGGCGAGTTCAGCGGCCGTTCCGGACTGCGTTGTACCTTCCAGCTTTTTCTGATGATGGAGCAGTCCGGGATTTTTCTGGGGATTGTCGCTCCACGTAAAGCCTTCGCCGCGGACTTCGTGAACGGAGTTGGCGATCACAAAGGCGTGCGGATCGATGTCCGCGATTTCCCGCAGCAGCTGGCCGTATTCACGGTTGCGTACGCAGCACATCAGAACCGGGCGCTCCTGTTCGGACCAGGCCCCCTTGGCGGAAAGAATGGTTACCCCGCGGCTGAGGGTATTGAGCAGGAACGTCTGGATTTCTTTATGCTTATCGGAAATGATCATGACATTCTGCGCGTTTTCACCGCCGAACGTCGAAATCCAGTTGATCGCAAAGGAAGACGCAAAGACAGCGGCCAGACCAATGAGGATGGAATTCAGACCGAAAATCCAGAGACCGGAAAGAATGGTCAGCGTATCAACGATCATGACGCACTGGCCGGTCGGCAGACCGGCGTACTTGTGGATTAAAAGCGCGGGAATGTCCATGCCGCCCGTACTGGCATTGACACGAAAGACCAGACCGAGGCCGGCACCGGTCAGCAGACCGGCATAGACGGCGGAAAGGACGGGGTCCACTTTTTCAAAGGGCGTCACATCCAGCATGGAAAAAAGCGAGACGAGCGTCGGGTAAAGAAATGTGGAAATGAGCGAACTTGCCGCGAATTTTCTGCCCAGACAAAGATAGCCCAGAACGAACAGGGAAATGTTCAGAATGGCAATCATGGGCACGCGTCCAATCGGCAGAAAAGAAGAGAGAACCATGGACGCGGTCGTTACGCCGCCGCACAAAATGTTCTGCGGCAGAATAAAAAAGACCGAAGCAAAGGCCACCAGCAGGTTGCCGGCGATGATCAGAAGCAGGCGGCGCATATTGGAAGCATTAAAATTAAAATAGGAACGAAACGTTTTCATAGATCACACCTTCTGTTTAGTATATCATGCACGCCTGCGCCACAATCTGTGCGCGCGACGCGCACAGAAAATAAAATCCGGCTTTGCATGGCGAAAAGAAATCCCGTGCGTGTCCGGTACCATAAGACTGTATTCCAAGGAAAAACGGTGACAGGAAGCCGCAGAGTCTTCAGAATAAATGCGCAAAATGCGCGCATGAATAAATTTATATTGCGTAAAAATAGATTTTAGTATAAAAGAAAAACAGCCGACCCATTCGGTTCGGCAGAAAGCGAGGGTCATAAGATGAACTTTGAACCCAGCACGACATGGATTGCCCCTTCGGCGCTCCATCTCAGCCTCTATCGAAAAATCATTGAAGAAAACGGAAGCTGCCTCAATCAGAACGTCATGACGCTCGACACCTGGCTTGCCCAGTCGCTGTCCCGTCCCCGCACGCCTCTGATCCGGCTTCTTTACGAATACAGCGCAAGGCTGGACGATCTGTCGCCCGACAACCTGTTTTATGCCTCCCGCAGAGATTATGACTTTCTTCGCGAATGCGAAAACTTCATGCTTCTCTGTCAGCTTTACGATCTCAAGGACTTTCCCGTCCGAACGCGCCGCGAAAAGGATCTGAAGGAAATTATCGACCGGCTCATGCCCGTAAAACTGTGGGTAGACCAGGCGAAAACCCAGGCGTTTGAAGGCGCTTCAAGTCTGCGCATTCTCCTTACGGAAAGCACGCTCATTGACCGGTACTGGATCCGGCTTCTGGTTTCCAAAGGCGCGCACGTTGAAAAAATGCGTCATCATAAGCGGTTTTACTACTGGTCGTGTTCGAATGCGCGCAAGGAAATGGAAGTGTGCGCGGATGCGATCGTCCGCAATAAACTGGATGCTTCGACGTGCATGATCGCACTGGCCGATCCCGAACAGCGCTGGGTGCTGGCCAGAGCACTCGAATCGCGCGGCATTCCGTTTACCTTTATTCAAAATGACGGTTCGCGAAAAATTGTCGATCAGTGGAAAAGCGCGCTGACCTGGGTCATGAAAAAGGATGACGAATCCCTCATGGCGCTTCTGGAGACGCTCTATCCGATGGCCGCCTGCGATCTGCGCCGCTATTTGCGCCTCTTTGGAAACGAGGGGACGACGCTGCAGAGTCTTACATGGCGTCCCAACGCGCTGATCAGCGAAGAAACGTTTCTTTCTCTGCAGGCGCTTGAAGTCAGCGCCTCCCAGTGGAAGCCAGTTCTCGAATCGCTGCAGGCGCTCGATCTGAACTCCATCGACACCATCGGCCGTCTGATCATGGACCAGTCCCCGGATCCCAGTCCGGACGATCTCAACGCCTTTGAAGGCGTCATGAATCTGATTACCGCAGTACGCAGCGAACTGCATAAGCCCGAAGATCTCGCCCTTCTCATTCGCGAACTCGATAATCTGCAGCCTTCGCAGGCCATGAGCGAACTCAACGGGGTTCTGATCGGTTCGCGCGCGCAGATTTGCGGACTGTACGAAAACGTATTTTATATCGGAGCCGACGCAGCGCATTTCCCAGGCTCGCAGGTGCGCGGCGGCATCTTTGATGAAGCGTACATGGACCAGCTGAATTTCCCTTCGCTCGAGACACGCACGCAGGAGCATTTTGAAATGCTTACGCAGGTTCTCGAAGAGCCGGAAAGCCTGTTTCTGATGACGGCGCAGTCCGATTATATGGGAAAAAGCATCGATACGAGCCATGAGCTCAATACGTGGCTCGGTCTGCTGCCCAAGTTCATGGCGCCGGCGGAGCCGATTTCCGATCCCCGGCCGTCCTTTACGTTAAAGGGCATGCACGCGTCTTCGCTGTTTGCTTCCCAGGACGGCATTTTGCAGACTAGACCGCGCTCGCTGGCCGCCTTTGAAGACTGCGCTCTCAAAAACATGCTCCAGTACGGACTCCGTCTGAAAAAACCGCCGACGGAGCGGGATCTGTTTAAGGTCAGCTCGGATCTGCTCGTACGCATGGTCGAAGAGGCCGGAAGCCGCTTTGGCGTTTCGTGCGATCAGCTGAGCCGCGAGCAGATTGAAACGCTGCTTACCGACGAATTTTCCTTTGCGCGCGAACTGTTTGCCGAGCGCCGCAAGAGTGAACTCGATGCGCTGTATGCGCAGAGTCTTCTTCGCATGGAGCGGATTTTCCATTCGCTCAAGCCGCTGAGCGCCATGAAACTGACGATGGTGCCCGGCAGTCCGGATGTGCAGATGAAGGAAGAGTATGACGGTCTGGCGATGAATATCGAAGGCCCGATTGCCTCTTCGTCCAGAAACCGGGCGGTGTTCAATCTGGTCGATACCGAGCCGTCGCCCTTTGTTTCCGATTCGCTGCCGCAGGCGACGATCAATCTGTCCATGCAGCCTTCGGCCATGCCGCAAAAAGCGTTCGCTCTGCGCTACGGCCGCGGCGCTTCGCCGGTTCTTGCCGAATCCATCGGAACGCAGGAAGCCCTGATAGACGGCCAGCGCGATCATCTGCGGCATGCGCTCGTCGCTCAGAATTTTGGCGAGGACGCTCAGGGCATGCGCGCCGAACTGGCAGGCCGCGTACCGACGTATGTGAGCACGCAGGAAAAACTGAGTTCGCAGGCCGAACAGCTGGCCGACAGCCTGCAGAAAAACGACATTCAGCCGTATCATCGTCCGGCAGCCTGTCAGCACTGCCCGTACAAAACGATCTGCCGCAACGCGGCTCAGGAAAAGGAGTAACGCCATGGAGGATTCCACAAAAAACGAAGCCGTCCAGCAGGCCCTGGAAAACGATGCGCAGCTGGATCGGTCCCAGGACAGCCAGATGCAGGAACTCCCGAAAAAGCCGCTCGTCTTTTCGCCGGCCCAGCAGAAAGTCATCGACTCGCGCAATAAGAATCTGCTGGTCAGTGCCAGCGCGGGCGCCGGTAAAACCGCCGTTCTGGTGGAACGGCTCTGCCGTCTGGTCGTGGACGATCATGTCCCCGTCTCGTCCATTCTGGCGGTGACCTTTACCGAAGACGCGGCTGCCGAAATGAAAGTCCGTCTGAAAAACCGTCTGATGGAAGCAGCGAAAACCGACCCGTCTCTGAATAAGGAAATCGGGGCGCTGGAAACTGCCATGATCTGTACGATCCATTCCTTCTGCCTGTCCATCGTGCAGCAGTATTACTTCGTCGCTGGCCTTCCGTATTCGATGGTCAATCGCATCGATAACGATCTCGCGGACAGTCAGGCGCTTGAGGAAGCGGTGGAGCAGAGCATGCAGGCACTCGATCCCGCCAGAAGCGCCGAACTGCTTCTGTACATGGAAGCGTGCGGTCAGAAGGAAGAACATCTGCGCAGCCGCCTGCTGCGCTATTTGTCGCTGGCCGAAAGCAAGGCCGATCCGGACGGGTGGATGAACGCCTGCCGCCATGAGGCGGAAGACATGTCCGCCTGGTTTTTGAAATACTTTGACGTGCGCTGTGAGGCGCTGATCGATATTTTTGAGGAAATGATCGAAGAAGTGCAGGTCATGGACTTTGCCAAAGCCGCCAAGCAAAGCGAATACATCGAGCGCTTCTCCCGGAAAGTCGAAGCGCTCGAGCGCTGTCGCGAAGCGCTGGCCAAAGGGGATTATGAAGCCTTTGGCGCGCAGTTTATCGAATATGCGGAAACAACGGACAAATTCACGCCCACCATTAACAAGATTTCCTTTAAGGACATTCAGACCGACTCCCGTAAGTTTGAAAAGGAAATCGCCGATGTCCTCTTTACCAGAAAGCAGTATGAGGAGTCCGCAAAACAGATCGAGCGCGTGCGCAATACGTTTATCGATCTGGCCATCGATGTGCGCCGCCGCTTTCAGGAAATCAAAAAGAAAGCCGGCTTTATCGACTTTTCCGATATGGAACTGTACGCATGGAAAATTTTGCAGGATCCCGAAACCGCCAAAGCGCTGCGCGATCGCTTTGAAGTCATTCTGATCGACGAATACCAGGATACGAACGACTTGCAGGAGACGATCATTCAGGCCATCGCCCGCAAAAACAATGTGTTCCGCGTCGGCGATATCAAGCAGTCCATTTACGGCTTCCGTCAGGCCAGACCCCAGCTGATGAAAAATCACCTGGAGCATCCAGGCGAATACGACGAGATTGTAGCGATGCAGGAAAACTACCGTTCCAGCGACAGTCTGATCCGCTTCAACAACGACTTCTTCCGCCATCTGATGAACGTCGACGGTCTTCCTTCCCAGTTTTCGGCCATCGATACGGCGGTAACCGGCAGTGCGCGCCAGAAGGAACAGGCGCAGAAGCCGGTGCGCTTTCTGTATACCGAGTTTGGAAAGGATGCGCGCCTTGGCGAAAGCCTTAGTGCCGCGGGAGCCCAGAAGGAACACCGGGAAAACCGGTTCGATCTGATCGCGCAGGATATCGAAAACCACGTGAAAAAAGAAGGCATCGCCCTGCGCGACATCGCAATTCTTACCCGCTCGTCCACGTCCCACGACAAGATCAAGAAGGCGCTGGAAGCCTGGGGCATCCGTTCCGTGCATCATGTGCGCCATGGCTTTTATACGAACAAGGCGGTGCAGGTCGTTCTTTCCGCCATGCGCGTCATTGAAGACGAACGAAACGACATCGCGCTGATGTCCGTGCTCGCTTCGCCGCTGACCGGCTTTACGCAGCAGGATATTTTGCCGATGCTGAGCGGCAGCGAAGACGGTCAGTCGCTGTACACCCGGCTTCGTCAGAGCGAAAAAGGCTACGAACTGTTAAAAATCGTGCGCGACCTCAAAACGCTGAAGGATCTGAGTCTGCCCGAAATGATTGTCGGCATTTATCAGATCCGCGGCTTTTACGACTATTCCACTTCGGCGCAGGACAAGACGAACCTCGATCTGCTTCTGGAAAAGGCGGTTTCGGCTCAGGGCCTGCTCGATCTGGAAGGCTTTCTGTCTTCAGCCGCGCTCGAAGAAGATCTCGATAAGACCAGTGAAGCGATGCCTTTTGGCAAGGAAGAAGACGCGGTGCATATTTCCACCATTCACGCCTCCAAAGGCCTGCAGTACAAGCTCGTCTATATTCTTTGCGAACAGCGGCAGAGCGACATCGAAGGCATGAGTCCGATTCTGCTCGATGCGGATCTGGGCGTCGCCTTCAAGGCGCTCGATCCGAATACGATGCTCAGTCACAAAAGCGCCGCAACGATCGCCTTCGATACGAAGCGCTTCTTTGAAGAGCAGCAGGAAAAGATGCGTCTGCTTTATGTGGCGTGCACCCGTGCGGAAGAAGAATTAGTCTTTGTCGATACGCTCAAAAACGAAAATCTGTACGACGGCACGCTGAACCTGTATCGAATTCTGGCCAACAACGGCTTTACAAGCTGGTTTTTCTCCCTGTATCATCGAAACCCGATTGATCTGGTGGACTTTGAAGACGTGCCGGAGCTGCTTCAGCGTCCCGATCGCGGCGTCAGCCATCATAAGAAAATTTCCATTCGCCGCTATCAGGGACCCAGACAGATCGTCTATTCGCAGACCGCCTCCAAAACCAAGGCCCACGCCTCCTGGCCCAAAGGCGGCTATGGCAAAGGCGTCGAAAGCGGACTGGCCAAAGAGCGCGGCACCCTCTTTCATGAAATGGCCGCCACATTGCCCTGGCCGTATACGCGCGAGGACGTAGAAGAGCGCCTTCGCCAGTCCGGACTCGGTCTGTCGTCTGGCGATGCGGACTTGCTGCTGCGGCTGAACGACAACGCGACGTACGCGAAGTGGATGGAACTGCCCCATGAATTTGAATGCCCCTACTGTGTCATGGAAAAGGGTACGATCATTCACGGCTACATGGACCTGGTGGTTTTTGACGGCGACACGATCGACATTCTCGACTTCAAGACGGACGCGGCCTTTGATGAACAGTCGCTTGCGGACCGCTACCGCGGCCAGCTCGAAACGTATCGAAAAGCCATGCAGAGCATTCATCCCGACCGGAAAGTGCGCGCCTGGATTTACTCCTTTGAACTGGCGTCTCTGTTCGAAATCTGATCAAAACCGGCCAAAATCCGGATAAAATGTGGGAAAGAAATCCAGATCAGGAAACGATGAATAAATCCTGTACAATGCCCTAATCTTTATTGGATTGCTTTACAGACCGCTTACAGGATGCGAAAAATCATACAGTTTTAAGCAGAACGTAAGACTTGTTTTGAAAGCCTTTCGTTCTGTTATTTTACTTTTCAGGATTGGAAACGAGGACAATGACCGGTAAAAACTAGCGGTTTCTGTAGATATTATTTTCCAATCGTCCTTTACTTTTCACTCGAATCCGTCCTTTTTTCAAACGGTGAACCGCAAAAGAATCCCTTTTCCGTACACCCTTACATCCATCATTGACCCATCAAATGTCAGAAATTGAAAAAATATTCTGCTCCATTATACTGTGTGTGTCCGGAAGACAAAGACCGGGATCTTTGTACAAGCGGACAAATGATAAAGGAGGATTCTTCAACCTTATGGAAAAGCTTTTCCATCTTAAAGAAAAAGGAACGAACGTAAAAACCGAGATCATTGCCGGTATTACCACGTTCCTGGCCATGGCGTACATTCTGGCTGTAAACCCGATGATTCTTGGGGATGCTGGCATGAAACCAGAAGCTGTATTCATGGCAACTGCACTTTCTTCCGCTGCTGCCTGTCTTCTGATGGGTCTGCTGGCTAACTATCCGGTTGCTCTTTCCGCCGGTATGGGTGTCAACGCCCTCTTCTCCTATACGGTCGTTCTGACCATGGGCTATTCCTGGCAGGCTGCACTTGCCGCTGTTTTTATTTCCGGTCTTGTATTTGTTCTGATTTCCGTTACCGGAATCCGTAAGAAGATCATCGATTCCATCCCTGTTCAGCTCAAGCTGGCCATCGGTGCCGGTATTGGTTTCTTCATCGCGTTTGTCGGCCTGAAAAACGCCGGCATCATCGTGGCGAACGAATCGACGTTCGTAGGTCTTGGCTCCTTCGTAGATCCGCAGGTTCTGCTGGCTCTGCTGGGCATCATCATCACAATCGTCTGCGTTGTCCGCAAAATTCCAGCCGGCGTATTTGTCGGCCTGATCATCACTGCGGTGATCGGCGTTATCCTCGGCCTTTGCGGCGTAGACGGCATGCCGGCCATCAACGGTGTTCTCACCACAAACTTTGACATGAGCGCTGCCGGTGCGTTCGCAAGCGGATTTGGCGAACTCTTCTCCCATCCGATGAATGCGCTGGTAGTTATCTTCTCCTTCCTTTTCGTAGACTTCTTCGATACCGCCGGAACTCTGGTTGCGATCGGAAACGAAATCGGTCTCGTTAAGGAAAACGGCGAACTCGAAAATGCTGAACAGGCTCTGCTGGCTGACTCCATCGGTACCTGCATCGGTGCTGCTCTGGGTACTTCCACAGTAACCAGCTTTGTTGAATCGTCTTCTGGTGTAGGCGTAGGCGGACGTACTGGTCTGACTGCCGTAACTACAGGCGTTCTCTTCATTCTGTCCATCTTCATCAGCCCGCTGATTCTCGGCATGATTACCAACGCGGTAACTGCTCCGGCTCTGGTTGTTGTCGGCGTCATGATGGCGCAGCAGCTCAAGGGCATCCAGTGGGATGATCTGACGATCGCAATTCCGGCGTTCATCACCATCATTTCCATGATCCTGATGTACTCCATTTCCAACGGTATTGCGTTTGGCTTCATCGCCTACGCAGTGTGCATGGTCGCTGCCGGCAAGATCCGTGAAATCCATCCGACCGTATGGATCCTGATGGTAATCTTCGTGATCTACTTCGCTTCGCCTTACCTGATGGCTTAGTCCATACTAAAAAAAACAATCGATCGAATATCCGCCTCAGACGGAATCCATACAAAAAAGAAGCAGGGAAATCCCTGCTTCTTTTATATCTGTATCGTAGTGATTTTTTTAATGGATCGCAGGTCGTATGCCGGCCTGCTTTCTGTTTTTCCCGTTCTGGAAAAGGGTTTAGACGGACTGGCTTTTCGGCTGGCCATTCTGTGTTGCGCCGGACTGCGCGTCCCAGTCGCCGTACGTGTCTGTATCCGGTCGTCTGGACGGACGGTTTGGACGGCCGCCGTTCTGGCCATTGGAATTTCCGCTTTCTCCATCCGGACGTTCTGGGGGCATCATGCCTTCAAAATCGTCGGGCATGTCTTCCGGATCAAAGTCATCCGGCATGTTTTCGGGGTCAAAATCGTCCGGCAGATCTTCCGGATCAAACTCCTCCCGCATCTGGCCGCGGCCTGGACCGCCTTGCATGCCGCCCGGGCCCATAACGGAAATGTTTCCGACTGTGGTCAGGCCTTCTTCCACAGTAAAGAATTCGCTCTTTGTGCCGTCCAGCCAGAGTTCGGCGTCCTTTCCAGCTGTGAGGTCCTTGCAGGAAAGAGTCAGCGTGATCGAAGCGGCATTGCCTGTCTGGGTATTGTTCCAGGTGATCAGCGTTTTTCCGTTCTGCTTCAGTTCGAGTTTCTTGAAGGAAGAGGCTGCAATCATGACGGTGTTCTGGGCGGCATCAGTCGGTTTGGTCGCCGTCGCGGAAAGACCGACTACCGTTCCGCCGCTGATTTTAAAGGTGCCGCGATCCGTATCGAAGGCGCCTTCCGGATTCTGAAGAGCGGCCGCGTAAATTTCGCCGCCCGAGATGAGCAGATCGCCGTTCGAATCGACGCCGTCATTCGTTTTGGAAACGAGGGTGAGCTTGCCGCCCTGAATGCTCAGGCTGTTGGCGGCATTGAGGCAGTCATCGGTACTGTTGATGGTATACGTTCCTTTTTCGATGGTCAGCGTGTCCTTGGATTCGATGCCTTCGCTTTCGGACTGGATCGTGTATGTGCCGTCTTTCAAGGTAACGGCGCCTTCGGCGCGCAGACTGTCGCCCTGGCTGGTGATCGTAAAGGTGCCTTTTTCGATGGTCAGCGTATCGTTGACATCTACGCCTTCATCTTCGGACTGAATGGTCAGATCGCCGTTTTGAATGGTCAGCGCGTCGCTGGCGTGAATGCCGTCTTCTTCAGCACTCAGCGCATACG
>NZ_JBKXLD010000047.1:0-17033 GCF_047010065.1 Allobaculum sp. | reverse complement strand
GGCCAAATGTTTCAACTACCAAAAAACGAATTTACACAAAATTTTTGACATACCCATTTTCTCCCAGTGCCATTCGGTTAGACGTTTTAAAGAAAGGCCAAATCATCCATTTGAGATGATTTGGCCTTTCTTGTTGGACGGCTCATTTCGCGGTTTCAAAACTTGTACAAAAGTGATAATTGGCAAATCCGCGAGGCCCTTCGGGCATAATCCAGAGGCGCTTAGAGGGGGTTATTTTTCCCCCTTTCCCCACTGGAAAGGGCCCGTTGGTCGAAGGAGAGCAGCATCGACGGCCCAGGCAGGATCTGAAATGAACCGTATTGACTCGAATATGATCCGCATTGAGCTGTATCTGACCCGCAACGACACGAATGAGATCCGCATTGACCTGTATTTATCCCGAATTGAGTCGTGCAGAAGTCGAAACGAACCGCTCGCAAATCGTATCGAAATTCGTCGCAGGCCATCGAACCAGTCTGGATTCCATCGCCTGATGGCAGGATGGTCTCCAGGAATTCATAGCGGATCAGGACCATCAGAAAAAGATGACTGCGAAAAACGGTGCCCGTCCGTGAGGAAGAGCACCGTTTTGTTCTGGGATTGTGCGGCCCGAAGGCCTTAGAGTGTTGATTTACGCTTTGTATGCGGAACCAAGGAAGTCAGTTACGTAGTCTTCAACCAGTTTCTGGATTGCTTCAGCACCTGGTTTGAGCAGTTTTCTCGGATCCCATCCTTTGTTGGTGAGGTCTTTGCCTTCTTCGATGTATTTACGTGTAGCGTCCGCAAATACGAGCTGGCATTCAGTGTTGATGTTTACTTTGGAAACGCCGAGGACGATGGCTTCTTTAACCATTTTCTGTGGGATTCCGCTTCCGCCGTGGAGTACGAGAGGTTTGCCCTCAGTTACTTTCTGGATTTCAGCCAGAACGTCGAAGTTCAGGCCAGCCCAGTTTGCAGGATATTTACCGTGGATGTTACCGATGCCGGCAGCCAGGAAATCTACACCCAGATCAGCTACCGCTTTGCATTCTGCAGGATCAGCTACTTCGCCGGAAGAGATAACGCCGTCTTCTTCGCCGCCGATACCGCCGACTTCGCACTCAATGGAGATTCCTTTGGAGTGAGCCAGTTCGATGAGTTCCTTGGATTTTTCGATGTTCTCTTCGATTGGATAGTGGCTTCCGTCGAACATTACAGAAGTGAATCCAGCTTCGATGGCTTTTTTAGCGCCTTCGTAGGATCCGTGGTCGAGATGAATAGCTACAGGTACAGTGATGTTGTAGAATTCCATGATGTTTTTAACCATGTCTACAGCATTTTTGTATCCGCACATGTATTTAGCAGCACCTTCGGAAACGCCGAGGATGACAGGAGACTGTTTTGCTTCACAGCCAAGCAGAATGGCTTTGATCCATTCCATATTGTTGATGTTGAAGGCACCAATAGCGTAATGGCCTTCATGAGCTTTGTTGATCATTTCAGTAGCAGAAACTAACATAACTCAAATCCTCCTTGTGATTAACGTCTTTAGTTTACCGCACTCCAAAATATAATTAAAGACAATTCCCTTTTGGCGAATCGGGCAGAAGGACGAAAATGGCCGAAAACTCATATCGTCCAATTCTTTTCCATCTGTACAGAAGCCAGGCGATCTGTACGGATCACCTGGCTTGATTTGTCCTTAAAAGTATGGGCAGAGAAAGCACATTCCGTATTGCGACACCTGGCTTTTCTTCTGTTCAGCAGCGTTGCAGAACGCTTATAGCGTACCGCCGGTCGGACGGCGCGAACTGCCCATCAGCTGGACGGGTCTGGCCAGCGTATTGACGCGTTCCATCAGGCGTTTGGCCGCAACGAGGGTATACTCGCCGGCGTTGGAAACGGCGTAGCGCTCTTCGAGTTCCTGCGGGGAAATGTTGCTGGCGAAGTACGTTTTTCGCTTCGCGTTCATGCGCTCATCGAGCACCGGGAAGAGAATTTCGTCCCGGGTCCACTGGGTCACGGATTCACTGCCAAAATCATCGAGAAACAGAACGTCCGCAAAGCGCATGCGGCCAAGGATCGTCCGCCGCCACTCTTCGTCGCTGAGGTTGTCCTTGAGTTCGCTCATGAGCAGCGGCACGCGCACAAACACGACTTTCTTTCCGTTCTGCGCATACTGATTGGCCAGCGCCATCATCATCGTGCTCTTGCCCGTTCCCGGCTGCCCGAAAAACAGGCAGCCCGTGGGGGCGTTAAAGGAACGCAGCGCCGACGTGTACGCGTTGATATAGTGCTGCGGCTCCCGGTCCATCGTCTCTTCCAGTTTTTCCAGCGTGACCAGATAGTCGTCATCCTGCAGGTGCGAAACCGTAAAGTTCGAACGATGCGCCAGTTTTGCCGTCTTCTGGTTCTGATAGCGGCAGGGACCGTAGTATTCCACAAGCATCCCCTGATCATCCACTTCCATCAGCGCCGACTGTCCAGGCACTTTCATGCGGCAAAACTGCAGGCCCTTGCAGGAGCGGCAAATCTGCGTATTGCGCGCGTAGCGGTCCAGACGGCTCGACTGCGTTTCGAGAATGGAGGGGTCGAGATGATAGCGGCTCAGAAAATTCTGAACATCGCCATTTTGTAAAAGCAAACGGATGCGTTCAGCCCGGGCGGCCTTCTGCTTTTCGTTCAGCTCCACTTCAAGTTTCATTTTCTTCATGGCTTCCTCCTTCGAGCAGCTGGCGGCGCAGATCCTTGGCGGCCTGTACGCTTTCCGCCGTGCTCTTTTCGGTTGGAATCGTATCGTACCAGTCCGGCAGAGCTTTCTTCGGGGCGCCCCGACGGCCTTTGCCTTTGGCCAAACTGGTTCGGCTGTCAAAGTTTTCGAGATACGCTAAAGCGTCTTTTCGCGTATTGATTTTCGCACGCAGCAGGTTATTGGCCATGGTGCGCACGTAGCCAGTCGAAAACGCGCCGGATTTCTGGTTCATGCAGTATTCGGTGAGCGTGTTGATCACTTCAAACGGCATGTGCTTGTCTTCGGCCAGCGAAGTGAGCAGCTTCTTTTCCGAAGGCAGAATATCCACGTTTTCGGGCTGTCTGGCTTTCAGGAAGGATACCGGCGACTGCATAAAGTCATCCGGATCCGTTTCCATAATCTTGCGGCTCTTATTGAGTTCTTCGATCACCGCATCAAAATCGATCCACGTTTTCCGATCCTTGAGATGCCGGCTGATAAAAGGGCGGATATCGAGTTCGCCCATTCCGTACAAAGTCGCCAGATGCGCGATCCGGGCCATATTTTCCCGGCTGCGCAGGCGCTGGGGAAAGACGTTTTGCATACCCTGGAAAAAGACGCCCCAGTCAAAAGGATAAGCATTGATGTCGTGGTAGTCGCTGACTGCCGATTTCAGTTCTTCTTCCTTTTTCTGATTCCAGCTCGTTTCCAGATTTTGTACGGAAACGTTGCCTTCGAGCGGCTTGAACGTGCCTTTGACCTGTCTTGGCGGACGCAGGCGCTCGAGCCGTTCAATGGCTTCCTTTCCCGCCTGTTCAAAAAGCACGCGGCTGAAATACGGATCTTCCAGAAACGCGGCCTGATCCTTCGGCGCTTCCACGAGCAGACCGCAAAGCGCATCGTTTTCGACATACTGACGAACGAGCGCACTTTCTTCCAGCTTTTTCAGACTGCTTTCCAGCATCGACGAACTGCATCCGCTTAACGCTTCCAGATCGTCCAGATCGAGCGTGGAAGACAGCTGGCCGGCAATGATCAGAAACTCATAGACCAGCGACGCCTGCGCGCCGAGAATCGGGCGATAGAGCAGCTGCAGATCCGCGAGCCAGTGCTGCGAAAGCGTATAGGGGATGGAAATTTCAATGCTGCGGCTCATTTTATCTCGCCCGCTTTCGCATTCGTTTTCCCCGGATTCGCCGGCTTTGCCAAATTCGGCGCCGAAGCTGGCTGATCCTGCGTAAAGCTGCAAGCCAGGCGAACGCTGTCCGGCAGCAGCGCCTCAATTTGCGCGGCAAGTTCTTCCTTTGTTCCGTCGTTTGGAAGCACATGCGTACTCTGCGCCATTTTCTTTTCGGCTGGAAACTGAAGAGCCAGACGGCGCCGGGCTTCTTCAGCCGGAATATGGCGGTATTTCCCCAGACGATCGAGAGCCGTCTGGTCGCTGCACGTAATCGTCCAGACTTCGTCGAACAGATTTTGCAGGGAACATTCGAAAAGCAGAGGCACTTCCGCTGCGCAAAGCGAAGTCTGTGCATCAATCCACTGTTTCAGCTCTTCGATAATGAGCGGATGCAAAATGGCTTCCATTTTCTTTCGCTGCCCGGGATGGTCAAACATCTGATCGGCCATTGCCTTGCGATCGACATTTCCCTCTTCATCCGTGCAAAGAAGCCCTGCATCGTTCAGGGCGGCATAGCCCGCCTGATCTTTCTCAAGCAGTCTGGCGTTGATCTGATCGCAGTCAGTTACAGGAATCCAGGCAGAGAGAATTTCCTTAGCCATGCTTTTTCCGGATCCCATCGTTCCGGTAATTCCGATTACTTTTCTTTCTGACATGATGGACAGTACCAGGTGCTGCGCTGGCCGACGCGCGTATGCACGATCGGCGTATCGCAAAGGGCGCAGTCACCTTCCTTTCCGTGAACCATCAGATGATCCTGATAGCTTCCTGCATGATTTTTCCCGTAGGAAAAGCTTCGAATGGTCGTTCCGCCCGCTACAATGGACGAGCTTAAAATGCGGTGTGTCGCATCGATAATCGCCTGCCAGTCTTTTTTGGACAGGTGACTTGTGACGCTGAACGGCGAAATCCGGCTTTCAAACAGGATTTCATCCGCGTAAATGTTGCCGATGCCCGCGATGACGGACTGATCCAGCAAAACGGATTTGATGGGCGCTTTCCGTTTGCGGGTCATTTCCAGCAGCTCTTCGGCATTCAGATCGGGATCGAGCGCGTCTTTGCCCACCCCGACTAAAACCGGCAGATCCTTCCAGTTTTCCGGCCGGTCATACACGTACATACGGCCAAACTTGCGGGTATCCCGATAGCACAGCACCCGCCCGTCCTGCAAAAGGAACTGCGCGTGAATGTGCTTAGCCTCCTTTTCGTCGAGGTCATCGACGTCTTTTGGCGACGGATAAATCTGAAACTTGCCTTCCATGCGCAGATGGCTGACCAGATCCAGATTGTCGAGTTCAAAGACGAGATACTTGCCCAGCCTGTGAAAGCCGCGAAAGCGCTGACCGGCCAGCCGGCTTTCAAACTGTTCGACCGGCAGATTGGCGGCCAGTTTCGGATGCGTGACTTTGACGCGCTCGATCTGGCTGCCTTTTAATTCTTCTTCGAGGTACTGCAGAACGTTCTGCACTTCTGGTGCTTCCGGCATTATTTGGCCTCGTACCAGCTGCGGCCGGTGCTGACGCTCGCTTCGAGCGGAACGCGCAGTTCCATCGCGTGATCCATGACTTCCGGAATCAGATGTTCCATCAGCTCTTTTTCCTCATCAGGAACGAGGAAAATGAGTTCGTCATGAATCTGAAGAAGCATCTGCGACTTCAGATTTCGTTTCTGGATTTCTTCATTCATGTGCAGCATGGCGATCTTGATCAGATCGGCAGCCGATCCCTGAATCGGCGCGTTCATGGCGGCGCGCTTTCCAAATTCACGGGTCATGAAGTTCTTATCGAGAATTTCCGGAATTTCGCGGCGGCGATGCAGGAGCGTTTCCACATAGCCGTGCTCTTCGCAAAACGCAATCAGGCCGTCCATGAACCGGTGGATATTCGGGTAGTTGGCAAAGTAGGCCTTAATGAAGTTTTTCGCCTGAAGACGCGAAATTTTCAGCTCCTGCGAAAGGCCGAATTCCGTCTGGCCGTAAATGATGGCGAAGTTAACGGTCTTGGCGATGCGGCGCTGGTCTTCCGTAACGTCTTCCGGCTTTTCATCGAAAATGACGGAAGCGGTCCGCTTATGAATATCGATGCCTTCTTCAAACGCCTGAATCATGTATTCTTCGTTGGCCATATGCGCCAGCATCCGCAGTTCAACCTGCGAATAGTCTGCGGAAATGAGCCAGTGGCCAGATGGCGCTACGAACGCCTTGCGGATTTCCTTGCCTTCCTCATTGCGAATGGAAATGTTCTGCAGGTTCGGGCTGGAGGAAGACAGACGGCCGGTCTGCGTCATTGTCTGGTTGAACGTCGTAAAGATCTTGCCGTCGATAATGTTTTTGGTCAGACCGTCCACGTACGTGCTGACGATTTTGGCGTATTTGCGGTATTCGAGCACTTCATCCACGATCGGATGGAGCGGACGCATTTTTTCAAGAACTTCAGCTGCGGTGGACCGCTTGGTTCCGCCGCCTTTTAATTTCAGCTCATCAAAGAGAACGGTACCGAGCTGCTTGGGCGATGTGATCTTGAATTCATGGCCGGCGTATTTATAAATGCGCGCAGCGATTTCGTTCATGCGCTTTTCGTATTCTTCGCCGATCTGCGCCAGAATCGAAGCGTCGCAGTCAATGCCGCGGCATTCCATTTCAAACAGAACGCGTGCCAGCGGAAACTCGATGTCCTGATACAGCTTCATCTGGTTTTCTTCTTCAAGTTCCCTGAAAATGCCGTCGTGCTGCTGCTTCATGCCAAGCAGCCACGCGCCAAAGACGGGCACCGCCCGTTCGGCGGTAAAGCCGCCTTTGGTTTTCTTTTCCAGATCTTTCAGAGGCATAGGCAGAATGATGCCGCTTGCCTGAATGAGGCTTTCGGTATTGATCGCCTGCGAGTGCAGCAGGAACGACGCCAGATGCACATCCTGCGCAAAGTCAGGAAGCGAGAAACCATACCGGTCGAGCAGATGCCAGAATTCCTTGACGTCCCACGTAATGAGGGTGGAATCGTGTTCGAGCAGCGAGCGGAACGCGGCGTCTTCTTTTGCATTTTCCAAAGGAAGGTAATGAATGGTATTGTCCACGAGATAGACGAAGCCAAAAAGCGTCTGTGTCTTAAACGGGGCAAAATCGGCGACCGGCATCAAATAGAGCGATGCATTTTCCTGCCCGGCAAACTGTTCGTCGGTAATAATTTCGAGTTTTTTCTGGACGCCCGAAGCAGCTTTCATGCGCGAGAGCAGCGACTGCATTTCGTATTTCTGATAGAAATCTTCCGCGCTGTCGGCATCGCCGTTCCAGGCGAGCGACGCCAGATCAAACGGCAGTTTCATCTCCGTAAAGATGGTTGCCATTTCCTTGGAAAGAAACGCCGAATCGCGGCCTTCTTCCAGATATTCGTGACGCTTGCCTTTAATCTCATCGAGATGGTCATACACGCCTTCTACGCTGGCATACTTATGGAGCAGGGTCAGCGCGGTCTTTTCGCCGATGTGGAACACGCCGGGAATGTTATCGGACGGGTCGCCCATGAGCCCTTTCAGATCGATGATCTGTTTCGGTGCGAGTCCATAGCGCTCCCAGACTTTGGCCTTGTCGTAAACGTCAAAGTCATTGAGTCCCTTTTTCATCATGTATACCGTCGTGGAATCGTCGACGAGCTGCAGAAGGTCCTTATCGCTTGTCAGAATGACGGTATCCATGCCGGCGTTGCCTTTGGCGGCACTGCCGATGATGTCGTCGGCTTCATAGCCTTCTTCTTCATAGCGGGGAATGCCGGCGGCATCGAGATATTCGCGCACGATCGGCATCTGCACTTTCAGTTCTTCATCAAGCTCTTTACGGGTGCCTTTGTAGTCCGGCATCTTTTCATGCCGGAACGTCGGCTTGCCCGCGTCCCAGGCGACCAGAACGGCGTCCGGCTGAACGAGCGAAATCGCTTTGTGAAAAAGCGAAATGAATCCGAAGACCGCATTGGTCGGCACGCCGCCCGACGTGCTCATCGGATTCGAATTAATTGTGGAATAGTAGGTACGAAAGAGAACGGAATTTCCGTCCACCAGAAGCAGTTTTTTCATAGAAACACCTCATATTCGATTTTATCATGATCCGCCCATGACCTTGTTCTCATCCTGTCCGTACAGAACGTATCCGAACAGGATACCTTTCCTCAGGTTTTCTCCGTTTCCAAAGATCGGACCATTATCCGATCTCTTTTCCGATCTCTTTTCCAGTCTCTCCCCTGAAAAAGCAAACCGCCCCCCTGAAAAAACAAACAGAAAAGCCATCCGGCAAAAGGAGAAATTTCCTTAGCCCGATGGCTTTTGCATTTTTCTAATTACAGCTTTTTCCTAATTACAGCTTTTTCCTAATTACAGCTTTCTGGGATGGTTGCGGTTTGGCGTTCTGACTTTCGAGGCCAGCGAAGGCACTTTGTTGCGGGGGACAAAGCGGGACTGAAACAGGGCCCAGCGTACGATAACCAGATCGATGTAAAACACCAGAATGACGGACAGAGACGAAAAAATCAGCGTCAGCAGTTCGAAATGGTAAAACCAGGAAAGCAGGGACACTGAAAGACGTCCGGTGCTTTCCATCAGGAAATACGTAAACAGATCCCCCATAAACAGCAGGAAAATGAGCCAGACTGTTCTTCGTTCGCTCGATTTGAGCCAGACCGGAAAAAGACCGCCAAGCCAGGCCATGATCGGAAAGGAAAACGTGCAGGCCGGAAACGTACCGGTAACGAGTCCGTCGTAACAAAGTCCTGCTAACATCCCGACCAGAATACGGGTCAGCCACGGCTTGTCATGGGTGTACACCATCACGCCGATCAGATAGAAATGCCAGATGACGGAGAGCGACTGAAAGGTAAAGTCGAGGGGCAGCGTATAGGCGAGCATGGAATCGAGCATCCCCAGAATAAAGAAGCCGCCGACAATTGCGTAGGGCTTCTTCATTGTTCCGGCGTTCCTTCCGTAAAGATGCTGACGTAGGTGAAGCCGTTCATGTTGTCGACCGGTTCGACATAAATCGTGGAAACGATCGCGTCGTCATTCACGACCGAAGACGTAACGGTCCCGATCATCAGACCCGCCGCGTATTGGCCGCCTTTCTGGGAGGTAGCCACTTTCTGTCCGGGCAGAACGATGGCTTCGTGACCAAAGAGAAGCACTTCGTAGCGGTTCTGGCTGGCGTCATAGCCGCGCAGAACGCCTTCGACCGTCGTTCCGTCGTCCATCGAAATCTGCACCGTAATGTCGTTGGGCAGTTCGTTTCCGGTCAGCAGGGCCACAACCGATGTCGTATCCTGTACGCTTTCGACCAGGCCGACGACGCCCTGGCTCGATACAACGAGCATGCCCTTTTCGACGCCGCTTGCGCTGCCGGCGGAAACGGTCACGCTCTGATTCCAGGCCTGAACGGGACGGCTGATCACTTCGCAGCTGATCTGCTTCGCGTCTGGCATCGCGTTTTTCAGCTCCAGCAGGCCCTGCAGTTCCAGATTGCGGTTGCGTTCCTGGGCATACAGCGTCTGGTAGGAGCGCTGGTTGGCCAGTTCGTCATTAAGATACGTATTGTCCTGGTACACATGCCAGAGATTGGAAAAATCGCTGACCGCGTTCGCCGCGGAAGTCAGCGGCTTATCAAACAGGCCATAGCGCAAATACGTCCACGCGCTGTAGCCGATATTGGAAATGGAATTCTGACGTACGGAAAGCATCAGGCATCCGAACAGAAAGAAAACAGAAATAAAAAGAATGAGAATTCTCTGCAGTTTGGTAAATCGTCGCATACGTTCGCCCTCCGGATTTGTCTCATTATACCGGATTTTGAAAGCGTACGGCGGCTAAGCCAGATCTGTGTACTCACTTTCCGGCTCGTCGAGCAGACCGTGCGATCGAAAGCTGAAACAGCCGTTTCGCGTGGCGATGACGTGATCGAGCAGACTGATTTTGTGAAGTCTTGCGGCTTCGAGAAGCATCTGTGTACTTTCCAGATCCGCCAGCGAAGGAATCGGATCGCCGGACGGATGATTGTGGACGAGGACGATGGAACTCGCGGACGTCATGAGCGCGTCCCGAAAAATTTCCCGCGGGTGGATCAGCGACTGATCGAGCGTGCCCACAAACAGATCCTTGTGCCGGATGATCCGCCGTTTGACATCGAGATAGAGCACCGCGAAGTGTTCCTGACTTTTGGTTCCGTATTCCGCCTGCAGCCACGTTTCAATATCGTCCAGGCTTCGAATGGAAACGCTCATCGTCCGTGCCTGCAGGGAGCGGGCGTACAGTTCTCTGGCCGCGCAGATCTGGAGCGCCTTGGCCTGACCGATCCCTTCAATTTCCATCAGTTCTTCGGGCGCAATGGAATAGAGACGGCGCAGATTGTCTGTCTTCTGCAAAATGGACTGCGCCAGAGATTCCACCGCGTGCGTTTTCGTCCCGGATCCGAGGACCAGACAAAGCAGATCCTGATTTTCCAGACGCTCAATTCCCTGCAGCATCGCTTTTTCCCGGGGCCGGTCCATCTGTGTTCGTTCTTTCATTTTCATATCCTTTTATACGGACAGAACCGGCTTCGGTACGAACCGGAGCGGATCCGTTGAAAAGCAGCAGGCGGGTCTATTTCCCTTCGTTCCGCTTATCCCTTGTCCGGCTTATCCCGCTCTTGTCTTCCGCTCTGCTCTTCCTCTCGGGTCTGGATCGGGTCTGGGGTTTCTTTTTCCCTTTTGGCCAAAGATGGTGTATCCTCATTCATGCGGCCGGATTTTCCGGTCCGACGAAGGTTTTGCCGGTTCTCGTAAACCGCTTCTTCTTCAGGCGCTTCTCGCGGCGTTGCTGGACGGAATCAAAAAAATTCATTTTTTTGAGATTACAGGGTTGCTCCTTTCCGGGGACCATGCTAATATAGTCAAGCAATCGCACGAAGCAAATAAATAAAACATCCTTGGAGAAGTACTCAAGTGGTTGAAGAGGCGCCCCTGCTAAGGGTGTAGGTCGGGAAACTGGCGCGAGAGTTCAAATCTCTCCTTCTCCGCCATCTTTTGGTCCAATGGCGCAATTGGTTAGCGTACCTCCCTGTCACGGAGGGGGTTGCGGGTTCGAGTCCCGTTTGGACCGCCATTTATGCAGATGTAGTTCAATGGTAGAACACGACCTTGCCATGGTCGATACGGGGGTTCGATTCCCCTCATCTGCTCCATTTCTTTTATTTATTTCAGGTCCAATGGCGCAATTGGTTAGCGTACCTCCCTGTCACGGAGGGGGTTGCGGGTTCGAGTCCCGTTTGGACCGCCATTTATGCAGATGTAGTTCAATGGTAGAACACGACCTTGCCATGGTCGATACGGGGGTTCGATTCCCCTCATCTGCTCCACTTGAATACGCACTCGCGAGAAATCGCGAGTTTTTTTATAGCTTCTCTTTCCCCTTCACACAAAAAAAGCGGTCCTCGTCTGGATGATTTCCTTTCGGAATGATCCGGATCCAGAGGACCGCCTTTATTTTCAATTGGGATCTGGCGAAGAAATGCGGCAGATCTATTTCTGTAAAACGGATTTCTGCCAAGCTAAGTTTCCATTTCTGCGATTTTATGCGGGTTCAGGTGCTGCGTTCGGTTTTACGATTGGGACGCGTTATGACTTTCGATCAGTTTTTGCAGGGCGTCTTTCAGCTCCGCCTTTTCCTCGTCGGTCATTTCCCGCTCCTTGGCATCGTGATCTTCCGTCGTTCCCTGATGGCCGTCTGCGACTTTGCCATCGACGACCGATACGACTAACGGCACGTAAAGCGTCGGTTCGCCTTTGAGGTTGTTTCGAATGTAGTCGGGAAGATACGGTTCAATCCGATCGCGCTGTTCATCGGTGTACAGCCGCTCTTTCTGATCGTCGCGCGTCTGTACGTAGAGCACTTCGATATCGTTCTTTTCGGCTTCTTCTTTCAGAATCGGTACGAGCTCATCGCACCAGGGACAGGCGGGAAAACCGAAGTAGAGAACGCCGGATTTTCCCTCTTCAAAAAACGCGATGGCATCTTCAAAGGAAATCGGCGTAAAATCCGCCACGTCTTTCTTATACGCTTCCGCTTTGGCATCGCTCTGCTCTTCTTTTGTGTCCACTGGGCAGCCGAAGCCTTCCCCTTCACAGGCGGATAGAGCCGAAGACGATGTCGTCGAAGAAGAACTCGATGAAGCGATCGCATTAGGGGCAGACGTGCATCCGGCTAAAAGCAGGGTTCCGGCCAGCAGGGTGATAAATGTCTTGAAGGGTTTCATTACGCCTCCTTGAGCGAGTGCCGCTTTTTCTCGTAGGCAATTTTGCTGGGCTTATACAGCAGGCGGTTGACCGGCAGATCGAACTCGCCGATGTATTCGTGAATTTTCGGAGCGAAGTTGTCCTTGAAATGGGTCAGTCCATCATCCAGGGAGCCTTCTACGCCGCCCATCGAAAATTCGGTACAGCCTTTATCGAACGCCCACTGGAAGTTTTCCACGTACGTTTTGTACTGCGGCATGAAGCGGCGGAAGCGCTCATCCATGCCCGCATATAACATTTCCGCGCTCTTTCCGTATTTCACGCTCAGAACGCCGGCGATCGGCCGTGCCTTGTCGTCGCCGACCGTTTCGATCAGTTCTTCAATGATCCGGATATCCTTCGCGGCGGATTCTTTCTGCTCTTCCAGGGTAAAACGCTTTTTCTTCTGGTTTTCCGGAAGGGCCGCGATCTGTTCTTCGAGCGCGTCGTAGCGTGCCTGGCATTCCTGACGGATTTTTGCCGGATCGCAAACCGCTAACATGATAATCGCGTCATCGCCGTAATTATCGAGAAGCTTTTTGAAGTACTCCTTATTGCGCAGCGAAACGTGCTTGCGCTCTTCCGTCATTTCGACCATCGCCGCAAAGTCATCGAGAAGCTCATGTCGACCGCTGACGATCTGCAGGTGACGCTTTTCGGCTTCCTTGATCAGCTTGCGGGTCTTTTTCGGCATCGCCGCCAGCACATCTTCGGGCTTGTCGAGAATGGAGTGAAAACGCGCCTGAATGGCTTCTTCAATTTTCATGGAGTAGCCCTGGAAAATCGCGCCGGCGTTTTCGAGCGGCTGCACGTATTTTTCGTTGCCGTTTCTTGGTCGGGACGTATCGGAAGACGGATACTTTCCGATTTCAATGCCCGGATCCATTTTGATAAACAGCGTTTTATGGCTGCGTCCGATTTTTTTCAAACCATCGAAAAACTGTTTAATCACTTCGGGATCGTCGTAGTCGAGAATCGGTCCGCGCGGAATGTACATCATGGTAAAGCCAAACGGCAGCGCCTTGATCAGCACCAGGGCGGTAGCACAAAGCGTGTCGTTTTTATACAGACCGCAGTGCAGATGATCCCAGTTGGATTTCACCGCGGCCCAGTTATAGCTCTGAAGCAGATTGCATAGCGGCGAGCTCTGCACGAAGGCATCGTATTCGCTTTTTGCAAGATTCGTTGCAAAACGATAAGTCGTCATAAAGCCTGTGTCCTTTCCTTCCCCATCCTCCGGCTAGAATTCGGATTTCTGCATCTTTAAGACGGGTCTGAACATCTACGGAAAATTACCGGATACAGATCCGGCAGTTTCGGGTTTAAAATGCCTGTCTATTATACAGGCTGAACGTTTCTTCTGGCCCAATTTGGGCCATTCGTCCAGATTGAGCCTGCCCAAAGAAACCGCCACCCCGATCCGGGATGGCGGTTTTCGATCATAAAGCTGGGTGTCTGTTCTACTTCTTTTCGGGAAGCGGAACCAGTTCTTCGGCCCGTTCGCGGTTCTTGATTTCCGGAATACGGGCTTCCAGATAATCCACGAGAAATTTCGCGGTTTCAAACGGACCCATCTTGTCAGAGCGAATGGTCATGTCGTAGTTTCTGGCATCGCCCCATTTGTGTTCGCAATAGCTGTTGTGATACGTTTTGCGCTTGCGGTTATGGCGTTTCATTTTCGCGTACGCTTCTTCGCGGTCCACGTGATGTTCCTTCATGATGCGAGGAATCTTGAACGCTTCATCCGCGGAAATGAACAGCGTGACAAGCGACGGATATTCCGCAAGAACTTCTTCGGCGCAATGGCCGAGGACAATGAAGGATTTTCCTTCCGACGCGATTTTGCGCAGGAAGTCAAACTCCATGGCCGCCAGCGCGTATTCATTGGAGTTGGTCAGTCCTTTTACCGTGCGGCTTGCGAATTTCCAGCGCGGCGATTCATCCCGGTAATACAGGTCTTCGACGTCTTTCTGATGCCGGATGCCAAGATTTTGCAGGATGTTTTTTTCATAGACCGGCAGTCCAAAATAATGGCCAAGCAGATCGGCGATTTCACGGCCGCCGCTTCCAAACTCACGGTCAATGGCCAGGATAATCTGGCCCTCCGTCTGTTTCTGGTCAGTAGTCATAATCAGCCTCCCAAAACGACGTACCGCAGGATAATGACGACTGTAGAAATGGTCAGGACGATAATCGTCGCTGGCACATTATACTTGCAGTATTTCTTCCATCCGATCGGGTAGCCGTTTTTCATTGCCACCGCGGTTCCGACAACGTTGGCGCTCGCGCCGATCGGCGTGGCACTGCCGCCGATATCCGTACCGATGCTCAGTGCCCAGGCCAGGGTGTTGATTGGAATGCCCTGCGCGCTGGCCAGCGTCGTGATGACTGGAATCATCGTAGCCGAGAACGGAATATTGTCGACGAAGGCACTCGCAAATGCCGAAATCCACAAAATAATGACAATGACTAAAATAATATTACCACCCGAGATATCGCTGATGAAGTACGCGATGCGTTCGAGTACGCCCGTCTGTTCCAGACCGCCGACGACCACAAACAGACCGATGAAAAACAGAAGTGTCTTGTAGTCGACCTTTTTGAGAATCTTGCCGGCGTGTTTCGCGTTGGCGATCAGCGTAATCAGCGCGATGAACGTACCGATAAACGCGACCGTCAGACCCGTCGAGGAATGCGAAACGAGCAGAACGATGGCAATCAGGAAAATGCCGATCGAAAGAATAAAGGCCGTCTGATTTTTGATGGCTTCCTTTGGCTGCGGCAGCGTTTTCGGATCAATCGTCTGCTTGTCAGCTTCCTTGAATTCTTTACGGAAGCAGAGCCAGAAGAAGAAAATCGTCGCGATCAGCGAAACCCCGGCGATCAGACCGGTATTCGTCAGAAAGTCGCCAAACGTCAGGCCTAAGGACGTACCAATAATAATGTTTGGGGGATCCCCGCACATGGTCGCCGATCCGCCCAGATTGGAGCAGAACACTTCGGCAAGAATCATCGGTACCGGATTGAACTTCAGTACTTTGGCGAGTTCAACCGTTACGGCCGCCAGAAAGAGGATAACCGTAATCGAGTCAATGAACATCGACAGGAACGCCGACATTAACATGAACACCACAAAGATCTTGCTGGCCTTGTAGTGAACCAGTTTTGCCAGCCGCAGGCAGAGCCACTGAAAGAAACCGGCTTCCGCCATGCCTTCGACCATAACCATCATGCCGGCGATAAAAATAATCGTCGACCAGTTGATGCCGCCTGTTCCGCCGCCTTCCCCTGTGGTATGCCAGAATTCCGGAGTGAAAATCGCCCCGAGATTCAGCGTCTGCCAGATGGCATCCCAGGAATGCAGGCAGAGTGCGAACACAAGAACGAGCGTCGCGAGACCGCATCCGAGGGTGATGTAATGGTGAGGCCACTTATCCAGGATTACCAGAAGGAACATGACAAGAAAAATTCCAACCGCAATCCAGGGTGCTAGAACCTCCATAAAAAACCTCCCTGTATCAAAAATTTGAAAAACGTTCGAACCGAATCTGTTCAAACATCATGAACGTTTTGCCGCGCGTTCCCGCGGATCCGGACAGGAAAATCTACAGAACGCCTATAAATCTTCTATCTAGGTAAAGGAATTGTAATCTTTCCGCAAATTAAGGACAGGCGGTTGACCGAGGGAATTTCCGGCAAGCCCTTTCACTTTGAACGTGCTCTTATCACTTGCTGAAATGTACACAGAACTGGTTATTTTCGGCACGAAACAGACCCTTCTTCCCCTCTTCAAACCGAGCGAAGAAAACCTTCAATTTGCACTTTTTATTCAAGTTGTGGCTTCTTGTCAACAAAAAATCCAAACGCCATTTTTTGGTGATTTCATCCGCTTTTGAATCGTCTACAATAGAGCCAAGGAGGTCTTTTATGGCTGAAAACACTTTAAAAAATATTGTGAAAAAGCAGAAGAGCGGCCAGTCGGTCGGCATCTATTCTGCCTGCTCGTCCAACCCCTTCGTTATCGAAGCGGTTCTCGAGAAAGCCCGCGATGACAACGCGGTCTGCCTGATCGAATCCACCGCCAACCAGGTGGACCAGAACGGCGGCTACTCCGGCATGACACCGAAGGATTTCAAGGAATTCGTTCTTGCCAAAGCTGCTGAAATTGGAACCGATCCGAAACTGATCTATCTTGGCGGCGACCATCTCGGCCCGCTGACCGTGCAGAACCTGCCGGAAAAAGAAGCAATGGCTTACGCGCGTCAGCTCGTTCACGACTACGTAAAAGCCGGCTTCACCAAAATCCACATTGATACCAGCATGAAAGTCGCTGACGACGATCCAAACGTTCGTCTGAGCGACGAAACGATCGCACGCCGCGGCGCCGAACTCGCGCAGGTTTGCGAAGAAGCCTACCAGGAACTGAAAAAGGAAAACCCGGATGCGGTTCGTCCGGTTTACATTGTCGGCAGTGAAGTACCGATTCCTGGCGGCGCTACCGGCGACAACTCCGGCATGCAGGTAACGAAAGTCGAAGACTTCAAAAACACCGTCGCTACTTTTGAAAAAGCGTTCAAGGACAAAGGTCTCGATAACACCTGGGCCGATGTTATCGGTGTCGTTGTACAGCCTGGCGTAGAAGAAAAAGATGCCGGCTGCACCGAATACGACCGTGCGAAAGCCAAAGAGCTCATGGCCAGCATCAAGGACTTCGACAACCTCGTATTCGAAGGCCATTCCACTGACTACCAGACCAAGTACAAACTGAGAGAACTCGTTGAAGACGGCGTCGGCATCCTGAAAGTCGGACCGGCTCTGACTTACGCCGCCCGCGAAGCGCTGTTCGCACTGGCCTATATGGAAG
>NZ_JBKXLD010000046.1:0-17410 GCF_047010065.1 Allobaculum sp. | reverse complement strand
TGTCATAGCCAAGAACCACATATACAGCCTGTTCTTTTGCACCACGATCGGTTTTCACTGATACATAAAGGCAATCGACGAATACGAAAGGATAGCACTTCTTCAGGGGACGCTGACGCCACTCATCAACAACCGGATAGACACGATCTGTGATGTTTGAGACTGTTTGTGCAGAGACCGAGAAGCCATAGATATCCTGGATGATGTCGGAGATGTCGCACTGCGACATGCCCTGGCCATACATACGCAGTATCTTGTCCTCGATATCTGAAATATCCCGACTGCCTTTAGGAACTGCCTGAGGCTGGAATGTACCAAGGCGATCACGAGGAATACGAAAAAGTTCAGACCAAACTGAGCGAAGAATACAATGCACTGGAAAACCCGGATGAAACGGTCGTTCTTCGCTACTCGCTCAGTGAAGAAAACAATCTGGCCAATACGCAGTACGAACCGAACACGGATATAAGTTCTCGATTACGTACCGCATCTGGATCGTCTGCTGATCTTCAACTCGCCGCAGGAAACGGACGCTTACTACAGTGCAGCTGCCAGGAGGAGGGTCATGCCGTTAAGCCGCTGTCGAGTTTTGTCAACGTAGCCAAACCAGTCAACCAGCCAAAAAGAGATACAGTTTCGATTCCTGTAGAAAAACAATGGAAGGGAACGAAACAGCAGGAAGTCAACATCGAACTTTTGAGGGATGGCGTGCTTCAGTTCAATACGCTGACTCTGAACGATAAGAACGGCTGGAAAGGCACGTTCGAAAATCTGGATGCGGTCTATGAAAACGGCAACGCGTACGTCTATACCTTTCAGGAAGCCGGAGAAGAACCGAAAAAAAAAGCGGATCATCCGCAGGTTCTGCTCGAAGGCGTCCTGTATGATGTCGAAATCGCCGGCGATGCCCAGAACGGTTTCGTCGTTACGAATGCCGAAACGCTGCACACACCGAATAACGACATCGAGGACAGTGAGGACAGTAGCCACTCCTCTTCTCAGAGCTCCGAGGATTCCAAAAAGGACACGTCCGACAGCAAGTCCCCTACAGAAGATAAGTCCAGCACATCGTCTTCTTCTTCCAAATCGACTTCGCAAAGCAGCGATTCCAGCCAGCGTGATCCAAAATCGAGTGCGAACGCTTCGAAAAACAGCGTTCACACCGGTGTAGGAAACGACGTATTCGACTATGCGGCCGCCTTTGGCGTCAGCGCAGCCGTCCTGGCCTTTGCGGTTGTCGCGATGAAGAAACACTAAATCAAAATACAGTTTTTGATGAAAACAGAGAAATGCTCTTCTGGAAAGAACCTCCCGCATTGGAGCATGAATCTCTGCTGAATCAAAAACCAGACCGAAAGCCCCAGTGCAGCCGCGCTTTCGGTCTTTTATAATGCTGGAGATCACAGAAAATGACTATGGTCGGAAAATCGTACGAATAGACAAAAAAGATTTAACTTCCATATATAAAATCGAAATGACTGTTTCAGTTTATAGACGCACCCCGGTATACTGTTTTCAGGAAAACAGGAACCGCTATGAAGAAGAACAGAAAGAAAATCATTTTATTTCTGCTGAGTGCCGTGATGATGACCGGCTGCACGTCGCCTTCTGCCAGAACGGACGATTCAAAATCGTCAGACCAGAAGAAAACCGAAGAACAGATCGACAAAACGACATCGAGAGACGCATCCAGTACGGAATCTAAGACGGCTTCAAACACGGAATCCAAAAATGCGTCCGACAGGGAATCGAATTCGAAAACGGAAAGTATCGGATCGGATGAAAACGAGCCAAGCGATATGGAAAGCCCGATCGTTACTCCTGACGTTAGAGAACAGCCTGCCTCCGCCGATTCGATCCGGCTGGCCGTCCCGCAGTTCGTTCAGGAAACGAATTATTACTGTGCGGTTGCCTGCCTCCAAATGGTCCTGGCGTATCACGGTATCAATGTCAGCCAGAGTACGCTGGCAGCCGGTCTGAATACGAGTCCGGTTTCCGGTACCGAATATGCGGATCTGGCAAGAGAAGCATCCAAATACATTTTTGGAAAAGCACCGGAAAATGACACGGAGCCCGGCTATCGTGCGCTCCTCTGGACGCGCAATGCGGGCACAGACCAGATGAAAGAGCAGTTCTTCGCTCGAGCTAACGCAGATCTGCGCTCCGGCGATCCAGTCTTTGTTTCCATCAACCCGCATCTGGCGTATGGAGAAAGCGTCGAAACCGTCCATGAACTCGTTTTATACGGTGCAGACTTTGATGAACAGGGAAACGCGACGCATTACTACTGCATTGATCCGTATGGAAAATATCAGGACAGCGCGTTTGGCGGCAAAAAAGTATTTACAGCCGATGAGCTGTGGAATGCCATGAACAATAACCCGGAACCAGGCTACGTCTGGTAAAACCGGGATGACCCACTTTCTCAATTTTCATAAAAACGATAAAAACCCGATCAGAAGCAGCGGATCCTCGTGGAAGGAGGCGTCGCTTCTGACCGGGTTTGTTTTATCTGAAAATAAATCGTGTGAGGACTGGATAGATCCTGTATCCCAGGCATACCTGCATGTATTGAATTACATGTGCAGGAGATTGATCAGGAAAATCCAGGCCAGACCATAGTAGGTGACTACGCCGACCATATCGTTGACGGTTGTGATCAGCGGTCCGCTGGCTACGGCCGGGTCAATGCCGATTTTCTTGAAGAAGATCGGGATCGTCGTACCGGTCAGCGAAGAGATGATCATCGCCAGCCAGAGGGAGAGGCCGATGCAAAGAGAAATCGCGTAGGCAGGGCCCCAGGCATAGCTCTTCGCAAAGTGAACGTACAGACCGAGCAGAAGGAAGGCGCATGTTCCGATAATCAGACCGTTCATGGCGCCGACCCGGACTTCTTTCCAGATCAGGTAAAGCTTCTGCTTGCGCTCGAGCGTATCGTCCATCAGGACGCGGATGGTAACGGCCAGCGACTGGGTACCGACGTTACCGGCCATGCCGAGAATCAGAGACTGGAACGCCATGACGATTGTCAGCTGGGCGACGACGGTTTCAAACATCGAAACAACCGTCGAAACGCAAAGGCCTAAAAACAGCAGGATGAGCAGCCAGGGAAGACGCTTTTTCAGCGACTGGAACAGAGATTCTTCCAGGTCTTCTTCAGCGGCCAGACCGGCGAGTTTGGCGTAGTCTTCGCCCATTTCCTCATCCATGACTTCGAGCAGGTCCTGCGAGGTGATGACACCAAGAAGCAGGTTGTCGTTGTTTAGGACTGGAATGGAGTCTTCGTTATAGTCTTTCAGTTCTTCGACGACCCGGTCGATCGGTTCGCCGGCGTAAACGTACGGATAGCTGGTCGCAATGATTTCATCGAGCGGGAGATCCGCACGGGAAATGATCAGATCCTTCAGGGAAATGGCACCGTAGTACATGCCGTTTTCATCGCGAACGTAAATCGTTGTGATGTTGTCGTTTTCCTTTGCCTGATTGATGACTTCGCGCGTGGCCTGCTTTACGGTCAGGGCCTTGTCGACCTCGATGTAGTTGGTCGTCATGCGCGAACCGATTTCGTCTTCATCGTAGGAGAAGATGACCGAAATCTTTTTGCGGACTTCCGGTTCGAGCAGTTCGAGAATGATTTCGCGTTTTTCCTTATCGATTTCCTTAAGCAGATCCGCCGCTTTGTCCGTCTCCATTTCGTTGATGATGGCGATCGTCTTGCGGATGTTCATTTCGCTCAGGAACTTAGCGGAATCGTCTTCATCCATGTATTCGAGAATTTCGGTCAGACGTTCCGTTCCGAGCATGCGATAGAGCTTTTCGCGTTCAAACTGAGTCAGTTCGGAGAAGGCTTCGGCGATATCGTTGGCGTGGTAATCGTCGAGCTTGTCGCGAAGCAGCTTGGGCGAGTTGACGGTCCGGATAATTTCCAGAATTTTCTGCTCGTAGCGCGGGCGGGAATGAACGACTTCTTCGGCGGATGTTTCCTGTACGGATGGGGCTTTGTTTTCTTCCATACTTCTCGCCCTCCTTTAAATGTGCAGCATCTGAATCAGGAAGATCCAGACCATGGAATAGTACGTGGTGGCGCCGATCAGGTCGTTTAATGTCGTAATTAACGGACCGGACGCGGCAGCCGGGTCAATGCCGAAATGCTGGAAAAGAATCGGGACGGCCGTACCCGTAAACGAGGAAATGACCATACTGACGATCATCGCAACCGCAATGCAGCCGGAAATCGCATACGATTCCATCCAGCCGTACCCGGCGGACAGGTGAATGAAAATGCCAAGAACCAGTGCAGAGCCGGCGCCGATGATGACGCCGTTCACAAGACCGGTACGCATTTCTTTCCAGACCAGAAAGAGCTTCTGCTTTCTTTTCAGATCCGGATCGGCCAGAACGCGAATGGAGACGGCCAGCGACTGGGTACCGACATTTCCGGCCATGTCAAGAATCAGCGACTGGAAGACGACCGCAATCGTCAATGCCGCAACAACGGATTCGAACATGGAAATCACAGCGGAAACGCCAAGGGAAAGTGCCAGCAGCAGAAGCAGCCAGGGGGTACGCTTTTTCAGAGATTCAAACAGAGTTTCTTCAAGATCTTCTTCAGCAGAAAGACCGGCCAGCTTGGCGTAGTCTTCGGAGTTTTCCTTTTCGGCCAGCTCAAGAAGATCCTGACGGGTAATGATGCCTTCGATCTGGTTGTCGTTGTTGAGAATTGGGATCGAGTCTTCTTCGTAGTCTTTCAGATCGTCCATGATCGAGTCGATCGTTTCCGACGCGTAGACAATCGGGAAGTTGACTTCGATGATGTCCTCAAGCGGTGTGTCCGCACCGGCCGCAAACAGATCCTGAATGTGGATGGCGCCGTAGTAGACATTGTTTTCGTCCACGACGTAAAGAATCGAAAGGTTATCGGTATTGCTGATGCGGGCCTGATCGCGCAGGGAGCGCATCGCGGCTTTTACATCGGAATTTTTACGGATCTTAATGAAATCCGTACTCATTTTCGAACCGATCTCATCTTCGCCATAGGCGGCGATACGGGCCAGCTTGCTGCGCAGTTCTGGATTGAGCAGTTCAAAAATGACATCCCGGCGAGTGCGGTTCATATTGCGCAGGACTACGCCAGCATCCTGGGGTTCCATTTTGGAAAGGATGGCGATCGCCTTACGGATGTTGATTGCCGAAAGATAGTCGGCCTGTTCGTCTTCTTCCAGATACGGAATGACTTCAGCCAGACGCTCGACATCGAGAAGACGGAAGAGCTTTTCCTTGCGCGTATCGTCGAGATGACTGAAGGCATCGGCGATGTCGCTGGCATGGAATTCTTCCAGCTTGTAGTGCAGCGCTTTGGGAGAGAGATTCTGGTCCATCAGCTGCACGATTTCAACGTCGTAATCGGGACGCACGGCTGGCTCTGCCGTCGTCACGCGTTCGTTTTCGCTCATAAAAACCTCCTTGGGGCAGAAGGTCCATGGGGAATACAAAATGGTCAGTCGGTTTAGAATCCATCTGGAAAGAAAAGCAGACACGGCGAAATACCGCAAAGGAATTTTGCCTGGAAACGAAGTATTTCCGTGGCTGCAAAGATTAAAAATTCTCATTTTCCTCTGGAAAAACGTTTTGCGAAAAGCTGGAAAAAGACCGGACGGCTCAAAAATTATAACGGCAGCCGGATCGAAAAATGCGCGATTTTTCAGAGAAAAAGGAAGGATCGGATTTATCGATCGTTGAACAGATGGAAAAAGACCTGAGGTTCTGCCCCTGAATTTGTCGTGACAGGAACAGGGGCCGGATCATCATTTGTCATGGGGCATCACCTCCTTTACGCTCTTTTCATTATAGGTCACAAAATGGGCAATTACGGGTAAATTGCCGGGCGGAAATTGTTCTTTTTCTTGCCAAACGTGCGATCAAAAGAGAGCTCATTCAGTACGAGATCTAAATCGCTTTCTGTGCACAGTTTTGACTCGAAAACCGGGCAGAACGCGGACGAATGCCTGCCATTGAAAGTCGGATCACCGTTTCATCCTCGTCTTCCGACCGGGTTACGGCAGAGAAAAGGGCTAAATGAATTCGATTTTCTGCATCTATGTCAAAATAAAATCGTCTGAACCCCAGAAACGGGGAAATCCCCCAAACTGCATGGCGAAAACGGAAGGAATCTTGCCTAGTATTCCTCCATCCATTTTTTTCGGACCATCCAGTTTTTTCTATGCTTCAGGACAGAAACGATTCAAATCTGGAAAGGATGAATATCCAATGTTTAAATGTCCCGTTTCCAAACAGTGCGGCGGCTGCGAACTGCTGCACGTTCAATATGAAAAGCAGGCTAAGCTCAAGCAGGAGCAGGTACAGGATCTGCTTGATCAGGCACGGCTGAAAATGACGGCCATGCCGCCGATCATGGCCGAAACTTCGATGTACTACCGAAACAAAGTCATTTACGGCTTTGCCAAGGATAAAAATAAGAAAGTGTATTCCGGCCTGTATGCGCCAAAATCCCATCGCGTCATCCGCACTTCCGGATGTGCGATGCAGCCAAAGCTGGTAAACGACATTCTCGATGAAATAACCAAGCTGGTCGATTCGATGAAAATCGAACTGTATTCGCCAAAAACCGGAACCGGTCTGCTCCGGCATGTGCTGATTCGCTACGCACAGGAAACCGATCAGGTCATGGTCGTTTTCGTTACGTCGCGCAAGGAATTCCCGTCGCGCAAAAATATGGTCCGGGCTCTTCGTGAAAAATTCCCGCAGATCAAAACGATTTTGCAAAACGTCAATCCGCGCGATACGTCCATCGTCCTGCAAAACGAAACCCTGATTCTTTACGGAACTGGAACGATTACCGATATTCTCTGTGGTCTGCAAATTACGTTTGGACCGTCTTCGTTTTATCAGATCAACCATGACCAGTGTCAGGAACTGTACACCAAGGCCCGCAGCATGCTGCAGCTGAAGAAAACGGATACCGTTCTCGATACGTACTGCGGCGTCGGAACGATCGGTCTGGTCATGGCGGAAGACGCAAAGGAAGTTACTGGCGTTGAACTCAATAAGGACGCGGTCGAAAACGCGCGTCTGAACGCCCATTCCAACGAAATCGAAAACATTCGCTTCCTGGCCATGGATTCCACCCGCTACATGCAGGAAGCTGTCCGCAATCATACCCATTACGATGTGATCATTCTTGACCCGCCTCGTGCCGGTACGACCAGAGACTTTATCCAGGCGGCATCCCGTCTGAATCCGGAAAAGATTCTCTACATTTCCTGCGATCCGAAAACGCTCGTCCGGGATCTGGTCTTCTTCAGACAGAACGGCTACACATCCAAAACGGTTGAGCTGGTGGACATGTTCCCAAATACCAGTCACGTCGAGAGTATATGTCTGCTGACATCAGCCAAGGGAAAACCGAAGACTTTTAAGAAGAAAAGCCCGTCAAAAGGCGTTCAGAAGCCGAAAAAGGATCTGAATCCGTATGAAAAAGCCCTTCTGGAGCTGAAACAGTCAAAGAAGAACAAGAAAAAGTAGAGAAAAGCAATCGCCCGAAGAAGTTAGGATCTCCGGGCGATATTTTTTGAGGGTGTGGAAAAAATACAGTTCTGCGAGCGACGGGGGAAGGGATGACTTGACAAGACTGTTAAAGATGAAGGGTTGACATGACAAGGCTATTGTGGTGGAGAGGGTTGTCTTGACAAAGTTATTGCAGGTGGAGGGCTGTCCTGGCAATAGTTTCAGATGTAATTGGGATGTAACTGTCAATATTACAATGTCAGATTTGGGCAATCCAGGGCAGAGGACGGTAACTAGATAGGATTAGCAAAGCGACATGATCCATTTTCAAAAAAAGGCGCGGAAAATAACGCGTCTTTTGGTGGCGGGATTTAAAGGTTTGATGGTAAAATCACAGCGAAGGATCGCCCAAGACACCTTCGGCAAAATCTAACCCTATCTCTTTAAAGAGCTCAGAGTAGCTGTATTGTTTTGCGATGCTATTTAAAACTGAGTAATACTCGGTTAATAAATCGGAGGATTGAAAATGCTTAATATCTTTATCTTTCCAGTGTTCTCTTATAAATTTTTTGTTTTCTAGCGAGGCACTTCTCAACAGTTCTTTTATTTCCCCTGAGCACTCGGATAAAGTATAAATCGTATGGGGAACTAAAATTCCATGCAAATATTTCTTGCCACTTGCTGAAAAACGATCACGAATATTGGTTGTCATAGTGTAATAACGATCAACCCAATAAGCGGCTACTTGTTTATAATCAGCGGATCGAGGTTTCAGCAGGTCGTTTGGAAATAGAATATAGGCTTCGGCAATTAACATTTTCTTTTTTTCGGCTGATAACGATGCAAAATCTTCTGGTGCTAATTGATCCGGCAAATACCAAAGTTCCGAAGAATTTGAAACATGTTCTCGCAAAAATTGTTTAATCCATTTGGCTTTTTCACCTTTATCAAGATTACGAACAGCTTGATAATCTGAGAGCGAACTGAAAATGCTTGCATCGCTTTCCATGTCTATTAAATATCTTGGAGAATGGGTAACAGCGATAGTACTTAGCGCCTGCCAATATGGCCGATATTTTATTGTGTAGTGGTCCTCTGTTTTCTTATTGATCATTCCAAACAATACATAGATTTCCTCGTAGTCAGAGTCGGTGACGGACTCAAAGAAAGAACCACCTGTAATTCGCCAGTTCTTACCCTGGGTACTTTTCAGCTCGATCCCATATTTTCGAATTCGTTCACCATCTCCAATATATAGTGTAATATCTGGAAAATGATGACCAAAATTGAGCGTTGCGCTAATGGTATTGGAAGTTGGTTCAATTTCAAGATAACCGCATTCATTTAAAACTTCGGAAACGAGACACTCAAAGCCATTATCGGATGAGCCTGTACCCAAATGACGGGTTTGAACTTTAGTTTGTTCTAATTTATCTTTCAAAGAGGATAGAAACTGTTCTATTAACTGCATAAAAACAATAACCTTTCACTATTTGAGGAGAAGTATATGAGTAAAACCTATTTCATTAAGAATTCAAAAACAATCGACGCAGGATCCGTACCGTTGCCAGTAGGCAATAAAAAATATAAAATCGGCAGCTTGTTTTCAGGCTGTGGCGGAATGGATCTTGGGTTTATTGGCGATTTTACTTTTCTGGGAAATCACTATGATAAAAATCCATTTGAGATAGTTTTCTCAAATGATATTTTCGAACAAGCGGCGGATTGTTATGAAAGCAATCTCCATCATAATGTTATCAGAAAAAGTATATGTGAAGTGACGGATGACGAATTACCAGCAGAACCTATTGATGTCCTGCTAGGCGGTTTCCCATGTCAGACATTTTCACTTGCTGGAAAAAGAAAAGGCTTATCTGACCCAAGAGGCCAGCTGTACTTAGAGATGATTCGTCTTATCAAGCATTATCACCCACGTGTTTTTGTGGCTGAAAACGTGGATGGAATAAGAAATTCAAGAAAAGATCGTCACGGAGAGTCGGTGGATAAATCCGCTTTAGATACCATTCTTGAAGATTTTGAAAAGGCAGGTTACGCAGTTCAATATAAGGTTTTAAATGCCGCTGATTTCGGCGTGCCCCAGCAGCGAAGAAGAGTGATTATCATCGGGATTAGAAAGGATTTAGGTGACCAAAGAGATATCTGCTATCCTCTTGAGAACCATAGTGAAATCCAGACCCCCGGTATTCCTCTATGGGTTACAGCTAGGGATGCAATTGATGATCTTTGGGATAAAGTGAATTTAACTAGTATATCAAATCACACTGTAAGAGATATATCTAAAGCGAAATTTTACCCCGGAAGAAAAATGCAAGGAAATAACCAGATAAAAGCTGACAAGCCTTCACCAACAATCAGGGCGGAGCATCATGGAAATATTGAAGCTCATTATCGATCAAATAATCCCGGAAATCCGGATGACATGTCCGGGTGGAGAAGATTGAGCGTTAGAGAATGCGCAAGGCTGCAATCGTTTCCTGACGATTACAGATTCGTCTGCTCCGCTTCCATGGCCTATAAAATGATTGGAAATGCTGTACCACCAGTTATGGCGTGGAATATAGCCAGGGCGGTATTGAGCATATTGGAGAAAATTGAAAAATAGCATCAGAGCTCATCATAGAGTTGCTGGTTATTTAAAAAATTAATAACTTCATCAAGGACTAGTTGCTGAAAGGACTGGTCCTTTTTCATCCGTTTAATTGTACATTCCCAGACAACAAGGCATTTAATGTTCTTATGCGCTAAAGATTCTCGTGTTCTTTCGTCTCGTTCAATATTCTTTTTGAATTTAGTCTCCCAAAAATCAACATTACTTTTTGGCGTTCTTGTTAAAGGACATCCAAGGTGTCGATGCCAGAAACATCCATGAATGAATATTGCGGTATGATATTTTCTCAGCCAGATATCAGGGTGACCTGGAACAGAGTCTGGATGTAAAGAATATCGATAGCCATGTTTAAAAAGAAGTTTTCGAAAATAAACTTCGGGATTAGTGTTTTTCGAGCGGACTTTGGCCATCACAGCACTTCGTTCAGCAGTTGAAATATTATCCATCATTTTGCTCCTTTCGTGCCTGACTGACCAGTTTGTAGACGGAAAACAGGAGCTTATCATCATGAAGGTCTCTTTTTGGTTAGGTCTGGGTCATAGATGATTTGTTTAACAACGAATCATCATATCGTAGTGTTGCTTTTGGCCCATGATTTCAAAAATCATAGCAAATACTTTTCTACATTCTTCTGCATCCATACTATCTTCAACGAAATTAAACCCGTCATTAAGTCCAGCTGTTGATGTATCGAGATAAGAAAGCAGCGAAGAAGCGATCATATACCGCCCGGTATTATCTGTTCCGTCTTCGTTTTTGAAGCGCCCATCTGTCCTTGCATCGTCCAGAATAGCCTGGTGCACCCCGGATCTCTCATAACCAACAATTTGCATGAAATAATATTCAAGAATTCTTCTCATCACATTAATTAAGGGTATCGGACGGGTCACTTGATTCAACTCTTCCCATAATGCAGCATACTGGTTTTTGACTGGGTTGATGTTGATTTCTTTAGAGGGGATTTCAGGGTCGGGGCCTGTACAAAGCTTAATTGACGATTTTGTATCTGATTTTCGAACAAGAAAATATGAAACGTAGTTGTAATATCGAGCATAGCCGTGGGTAAGGTCCCTGTGAAAGTAGGCGTTATGCGTCAAAACAAAAATCTGCTTTATAAAGTTTTGAGTAGAGTTTGATCCCGTAAAATCAACATTATTTCTACAGATTTCGATCATTTTTCTTACTAGAGCACTTACGATAAATAAGCAACTGCTGTCCATACTTGAAATCGGGTCATCAATGACAACTATCTTGTCGCGAGTATCTCCTGTTTCGCTTAGACTTCCAAAAACTAGGTAATAGAAGTAAAGGAAGGCGATGAAATTCTTTTCTCCTTCACTTAGATTGCTTGCTACTGTCCAGTCATCTCGACGAACTTCATAGGTATGATCTTTGCCAAAGCTGTTGACAAGCTGAAATCCCTGCATTCCTGAATCTTTGAGCATCTGATTGATTTTGTTTTTTGCTGTATCAGTTTCGACAGTTTGGAATTGAAGCGATTTTATCTGGTTATCGATTTTTCTGATGCTCGTTTCCAGGCTTGATAGTTCGCTTTTCCAGGAATCTAAGGATACTTTTTGAGAACTTTGTTGGGAATGAAAATTGGTAATTTCATCCTGAAGTCTATAAGAGCAGAGATTGAATACAGCTTCGATACATTCCTTTTGCTTGCTCGTTTTCTGATCGACAATATTGTTGTTCTCATCAATGAGTTTATTAAATCCCTCAAGCAGACTGGATACTCCCAATATATAGGGTTTCGTATCTATGAGATATACCGTTTTTGATGGGGTGTCGATCTTTGATCTGATAGACTCAATGTTTTGTTGGATCTGGCCATAAAGAGCAGCAAGTTTATCGTGGTAGGGTTCCAGATCAATCCCAGGCATTATGTCGGATGGTATGTGTTTGAAAGTCAAATAGAGTTTGTTGGCATTCGATCTATATCTCTCCAGAAAACTATTCAGCTGCTTAATATCAGTCTGGTATTTACTGTCAAAGCTTTTGATAAATATATTTTCAAAATCTGAGGGGAGTGACTGTCCACAATACGGACACACATCACCTGCTTTTTCAGCAAACGTAGTGTGGCCTTCGTGAGCCCATTCAGTAGAACCAATCGATTTCAGTATTTTTGCAAGATCGGTTTCTGCGCTGTTTACGATAATAGCCTGAAGAATTTCGGAACCAGGAAGATGATCCAGAACTGCAGTGTCAGGAATTATTGGAAAGTGTTCATATTTTCTGGCGTCTTGGGAAAATGCTAAGTTATACATCAACTGCAGCTTTTCATAATCATAATCTGCTGGTTGATGGTTCATTACACATTCCGTAAACAGCCTGGTTGTCAGCTTACCCTTTTGTGTTCCCGAAAAGCTCTTCCTGAGGTCTTTCGTCTTTTCCCAGCAATATTTATAAAAATCTGTTGCTTGTTCCGGGATCTTTTTTTGAAGTTCAAATATTTTTTGCTCCAAATCGGCTTTTTGAGTACTAAGTTCATTTTTAGTAATGTTCAGTTCGTCAATCTGTGTCTGTATCTCGTTGTTCTTCTCATTCAGGGTGAATACACCTTGGAGCCCCTGATAATCAGCTAAATTCCTGTCAATAAAATCCTGATTGAAAACCAGGATATTATATTGATCTGCTGAGCGACTATTTCGGAAACAAACATTTGATCCTGCAGCGTGGATAGTTCTGGCAATTGTGGTTTTACCGGTTCCATTGTTTCCAAATAGAAAGTTGATGGTGGTTGGGCGCAGTTCTACAGGTTCTTTTGAGAAACTGGCCTCAGTAAGAGTAATTGATTCAATTTCGGAAGTAAGCTTATCTGCCATCAAAATCCCCTTTCATCTGGACCGGGTATTCCAGAAATTCCAGCTTGGAAAAAAGCTTCAAAGATATTCGCCTGCTTAACGTACCAAGCAGAGTGGTTCAGCTCTCTAACCGGCGTATCAGTCCTTAAATTAAAAAAGACCGCATTAACTGGATCGTTCAATATTGATTGTGGAAAAGTCAACAAAGGCTTGAAAACCACTTTAACTGAAGAGTATTCGGTCGAAATAGCTTTAATATACCCAAAGGCGCATTCCTGATCCGGATCAGTTTCTCCATACAACTTTGTGTTTTCGGAGCAAATAATGGCTGGAAATGTTTTTAATTCTTTCTGTCCTTCTAGTTTGAGTGAAGAGCAGCGTTCAAAGATTTCTTCAGGTACGTAGTATTTTGTTAATGCTCTCCGTGAATCAAAAGAGATGATATTTGAATTCAGCACCTCCTCGTCAGCGGTAACGAGCAGCTGATAATAATCCGTACTGAATTTTTTAATTATGCGTAAATCTGATATTGAATAATCATTTTCTAGTTCATTTCTACTAGCAGATAGAAAAGGCAGACAATCTTGTCTTCCGTTGACCGGAGTATATTCTAGTTTCTCAATATTGATTTGAAGATGTCCACCAGCTTCGTTAGCAATATTCAAACTGTTCTCACCGGTGTCATGAATATTTGTTTGCTTAACTGGAACAGCAGCTACTTTTGCTGGGGAGTTGCTCATTTCTTCTTGTCTCCGATATTGATCACAAGATTCCCGGTGTTTACTAAATTCGTGCTCCCCGCACCGTTATTGGAAATATTATATTGACTCTGAATATAGGTAACAGAATTCATGCTTTTTTCAGAGTAATCGGATGATTCTGGCGCATCTACTATTTCCGCATAAACTGTTTCCTTTTCATCCTTATTGGCGCTCCTTTGGGCGCCTTTTCTTTTTGATCTAGCAGCAGTCTGGATGATGTCGTTGAACAATTCAGCAAGTTTCCTCGGGAGATTGTCCTCATTCAATTCTGGGATGAACGGCTGAAACGCTTTTAAAAGATTCTCTTTCTGAGCATCTTCAACTTTATCGATATAGGTTGCAAAGTATTCAAGCTCAATTTTGGAGCTGATCTTTTTTGCAATTCCCGAAATTCCGCCACGACCATTGAAGTAATTCTTAAAGGAATCCAAGGTCAGGTCGCTCAGAATCCCTCTATCTTCTATGTTGAGCATATTGTCAAACAATTCTTGAGTAAATATATCAGTTGCCATATCACCACCCAGGATAGGCTTAAGGATCTGTGCAAATTCTGAGAACTCCATAAAGTCCCCCTTTCTTATTTTTATCAACTGCTCTCAAGCCAATAAAGGGAAAGCTCCGGGAGACTTCCCGTGGCTTCCCGAAGCTTCCCGAGTGAAATTTTTAAATCAACTAATCTTAAGCTGTGGAAAGCAAATCGATTGACTGAAACGCCAGTTTTTGTATTGAGAGCGATTACTTTTCATTATAGCAGTCAAGATGACAATTTTACATAAGCTTACGGTTTTTTTGTGGTCGAGATGAAAAGGTCAAATGGCTGCGTCAGAAACGCCTGAAAGGAGGAATGGCCTGTGAATTAAATCGATATATCTGACAGTGAAGTGACTGGATAGTCAACCTGCCTTTAAAAACCGCTGATGACGGTTAATTCATCAAAAACATAATCTCAAGCCTAATTACGTAATACGGCGAGAGGTACAAAATTGAGCTCTTTATCGAGAAAGCGGTACTGAGCGCAATTCGAAGTACCTTTTTCGTCATGCGCAAACAGGCAACAGAGTCGGTACTTCGAGTGCCGGCTCTTTTTTTGACCTCTCGTCCCTTACCCAGGCGGAAAGGAACGAGAAATGCTCGATTTAAAAATCCAAAACGAAGACAAAGAACAGGTAGTGAGACTGGATGCCAGTGAAGTAAACGGCTGGCTGAACATCTGGATGGAAGAGAACGAAAGTGAAGAACACTTCGGAACGCGGCTGCAGGAAGCGATTGATATTGAGATCAACCGTCCTGAATACAACATCTGGCATCGCGAAACCAGACACCTTGGCTGCAGCAAAGCCAAAGCGGATGAGAACGGCATCTATCCAGAAGAGCCGCTGATGAGTGAGCTGCGTGACCCATCTATCTGCATCAAAGAGCAGCTGGACAGAGAGCAGCGGTGGGAATACGAAGCCTGCTGTCAGTGGTTTAAGGATAATTTCAAACCGTCCCAGGCTCAGATGCTGATCGCCATCATCCTGGATGACTGCTCAATCGAAGACTATGCCAAGCGGATCGGAGACAAAGCCAATAATGTCAGCCACCGATTCGTCCGACTCAAAAAGAAATTGAAAAAAGTTTATGAGGAACGTCCTATTTCCGGATCGCCCGTGGCTACCCAATGGGAGGGGCGCCACTCCCACTAGAAAGAGCAGGTTCAACAATGGAACTCAAAAAATTTAGCAGTGCGGAGTTTGGCTCCGTCAGAACAAGCATCATTGACAATCAGATTTACTTCGTCGGTAAAGACGTGGCCGAGTGCCTGGGGTACTCAGATCCAAATAAGGCAATCGCCATGCATGTCGATGACGAAGACAAACTCAACGACAAAATGTCGTCGAGTCTTGGTCAGCGGGGCGGTTGGTTCATCAATGAATCCGGACTCTATTCCCTGATCATGTCCAGCAAGCTTCCAAAAGCAAAGAAATTCAAGAGATGGGTTACTTCCGAAGTCCTGCCATCAATCCGTAAAACCGGGATGTACGCTACTGATCAGCTTCTGGACAATCCTGATCTGGCCATCGCTGTATTCACCCAGCTCAAAGAGGAGCGCAGACGAGTGCGGGAACTGGAAACAATCAACCTGATCCAGAATCAGCAGATCCTGGAAATGAAGCCGAAGGTCAGCTATCATGACAAGATTCTTCAGAATCCTGATGTTGTTCCGATTACAACGATCGCAAAAGATTACGGATACAGCGCGAAAAAGTTCAATGCGCTGCTTCATGAGATGAGCATCCAGTTCAAAAAGGGAAGAATCTGGTTCCTGTATCAGAAATACGCAGACCAGGGCTATACCCAGTCAAAAACCTTTGACGAAAACGGGCATACCTTTATGCACACTTACTGGACTCAGAAGGGTCGGTTGTTTCTTTATGACTTTCTCAAAAATGAGGGAATCCTTCCCATGATCGAAAAGGAGGATCACGAATAATGACTCACCAGATCTATATGAACAAGCGGATGGCTGATCCGGAACCCTGGATGCCACTTACCTATATCTGCAGCCCGTACTCAGGCGATACTAGAACCAATGTTCAGAAAGCAAAGCGGTACAGCCGCTTTGCAATGCTGGAAGATGTCATTCCGGTTACTCCGCATCTTCTATATCCAAGGTTTATGGATGACAAAAACCCGGAAGAACATGAAAAGGCGATGCGCTTCAACTATGTCCTTCTAGGCAAATGCGAAGAACTCTGGGTATTCGGAGGCGTGATCACCAGGGGTATGCAGTCTGAGATCAATCTGGCCAAAAAGCGGAACATGATGATCCGCTGGTTCAACAGCGAATGTGAGGAGGTTCCGGCTTATGCGTAGCTTTACCTTATACACCGCGAATGTTACAGGCAGCAGCACAAACTGCCTGTATCCTCTTGCGGTGACAGTTGATTCTGAAGAAGCACTGATCACGGCCACCTCGAAAGATCATGTGGCTGCTAGATATACCAATAATTACCGCAGCCGGGAAAACTTCGAATGTTCCGATGTTATTCCGCTCGATTGCGACAACGATCATTCAGATAATTCTGAGGACTGGATGACTCCCTACAAGCTTTCTCAGCTGATTCCGGGAGTCGGTTTTGCTGCTACCTTTTCCAAAAGCCATAACAAGCAGAAAGGGAATAAGTCGCCTAGACCGAGATTCCATGTATTTTTCCCGGTGGAGATGATCTGCGATGAGGAGAAATACACAAAGCTGAAGCAGCAGATTGCTTATGAGTTTCCGTTCTTTGATGCCAATGCCATGGATTCCGCTAGATTCCTCTTTGGCTTTGAGTCGGATGGAGTGATTTACCAAGGCGATCAAACGATTGTTGATTTTCTGGAAAATGATCCGTTTGCCGATCTGGATGCTCAGACAGAACAGATTGTCCAGGGACAGCGCAATGCGGTTATGAGTCATATCGCTGGCCGTCTGATGAAGCGATATGGAAACACAGAAGAAGCCCATAACATTTTTCTGGAGCAGGCGGAACGTTGCAATCCTCCGTTAGATGAAGAAGAACTCGATCATATATGGAATAGCGCTGCCAAGTTTGGGAAAAAGGTGGCTGGCCAGAAAGGCTATATTCCACCGGAAGTATTCAACTAGAACTTTCCCAATGAGCTTAACTATACAAATCGCTCGTTTTTGAAATTTCATC
>NZ_JBKXLD010000045.1:0-17967 GCF_047010065.1 Allobaculum sp. | reverse complement strand
TACCGGTACAGTTTGCCCGACACGGTTAAACATCGCCACAATCTGCAGAAGAAGATCGCACCAGAAGAAAAGGGCTTCTGCCTTCCCGTTTGAAAACGAGAGCAGAAGCCCTTTGGTCGGTTTAACGAGATCCAAAGAAACCTGTCATCCTTTTAGAGAACTTTGGCTTTCCGGATTTTTGAGAGTCTTATTTGAGATCCGCCAGTTTATCTGTCGATACGCTGTAGCGAGCAGCAAGCCATGCGGCGTGCAGTTCTTCAGTCATCGTATCGATGGCTTCCTGAGATTCTGCGTTGTTTACGAGCGCTTTCGCAGCAGCAAGTTTCGTATTCAGTGCAGCAGCGCCTTTGACGTCAGCAAGTTTTGCTGGAGTGATGTCATCGATCACGGTCTGCAGCAGGGTGTAGTCGTAGACAACGGTCGAGCCAGCCAGTGCGCAGATGGCCTGACTCAGTTCGCCCTTCATCGCTTCCACTTCTTTCGGTGTTGCGGTATCGGGCAGAGCTTTGGCTTTGGCCAGTACAGTCTGCATGGCGTTCCAGGAAGATTCTGGATAGCTGGCTGCCGTGAGAGCTTCCGCCTGAGCGATGATTTCGTTCAGACCTTCTGTATCTGCTCCGGTAACGACTTTGTGGAAGTTGATTTCCGCGCAGGAGAAGTTATTGTTGCGGGCCGTCTTAGCCACCATGCGAATGTGCTTCGCAGTTACGGCTTCAGGGAGATTAATCGTCTTTACAGTTCCAGAGTTCGTCATTTCACCAGAGTAAACGGTCGCGTATGTCTTGCCGTCATCGCTGGTCTGGATGTCGTAAGTCAGCGGGTGACCGTTTCCGCCGCCGGTTCTTGGCGTATACAGAATCTGATCGACCGTCTGCGGAGTCGCAAATTCAATGTCGAGCCAGTGCGGCATGGTGGTATTCTCCCAGTCGGTATGGAACATCGTGGACGTATCGCCGTCGATCGCCTTGGCTGGTTCTTCCCCGCTCTGGTTGCTGGAAGCCGTAGCTTTCATGATATCCTGCGAAACGAGTTCAAACTTGCTGAGATCCTGCAGTTCCATTCCGAGAAGGATCGAAGCCAGGTTGGAGACCATCATATCGACGTCAGCCTGCGAAGCTTTCGGCAGATCGCGAACGATATTGTCTTTCGCGCGGTTGAAGGCATCCATGGAAGAGGCTTTGTATACGCTTGGATCTTCTGGTTCAAGAGCGAGCAGAGCGTCAATGCGGCTGTAGTCTGCACGTTCGTATTCCGCTTTGGAAATTGCATCTTCAACTTTCTTCGTCACATCTGCAACTTCTTCAGCCGTCGGTGCATATTTGCCGGATACGCCGAGCGCTTCCTTGATCAGGTCTGTATTGCCAGCAAGAGCAACCTGTCCGAGCAGATCGATCTTGCGATCGAGAGCGATCGTATTGACAAATTCAGTTTCCGGGGTAGTTCCGACACGGATATCGTCGACATAGCCCTGGAATGGATGCTCTGCACTGCCGACGGTATGGAGCGGGAACATCATGGTCGCTTTCAGCGATCCGCGCCCGTCACGTCCAACGGTTTCTACGAATTCTCCGTCTACATACAGAGAGAACTTTTCGAATTCGTTGCGGAATTCAAGTTCGGTCCATACGCCGACCGGCAGTTCGTAGTCGAAGGAGTAATCGTGGTTTTCACGCGAGAAGCCGACTTTTCCGGTTTCTTTCTGAACCGCTTTGATCGTTCCGTATGGCGATTCAAACAGAATCTGCTCATCTTTGGACGCGCTCGTACGTTTTACTTTCACGCGCAGCGTGTTGGAAAGACCAGCTGTTTCCAGCGTATCAAATGTGGCTGTTTTTCCGGAAGAAAGGTCAAGAACCTTGCGGCCTGCCGCTTCTTTGAGAACGTCATTTCCAGCAGTCAGGCTGTTGGTTGGTCCGGTGGTATCCGTTGTGGATTCCATATCTACAGAAGTGATCGCTCCGTTTTCGGATTTGTTCACATTGTAGTTGAAGTTGGTTCCCGGAACTTCCGGATACTGATCGATAATCGCAGAAGCCTCTGTCTGGGTGATGGATCCCTTGCCCCAGAGGTTGGTTCCCATCATGCCGGCTGCACGAATCGTACGTTTGTAAATATCATATTCGGACATGCCGTTTTCGGCGTTGTCGATCATGTCGTTCCAGATGGCGAAGGCACCTCCGACCATCTGCTCGTCACCGGCAGGCACTTTGGTGCTGCCCATGCGAGTGATATCCGTGTTAAACAGATGCGAATCGCCGAGGTAATCGTAGTAGTAGCCTGCGTTTGGAACGATATAGAAGGTTCCGTCAGAGCAGTTGATCAAGTCGAAGCCCAGATCGTACATAGCTTTTGGATTGGACCATCCAAAGTTCCAGAGGTTGATCTGGCGACGGGATTTAACGGTTCCATCTTCGTTATAGGTCGCGCCATGTACCGTATCCCCCTGGCTCAGCTGAGTCAGAGAACCCCACACACGCGGGGTATAGCCTTTGTCTTCGGCGTACTTGAACATGTCGTTTACATACTTACGGTAGGCAGCAGAACCGGCTTCGTATTCGTCGGCACCAATGTGAATGACCGGCGTATCGAAGACTTTGTCATCGCCAGTTGTGTATTCGTCCCAGATGGATTTAACAAACTGCATGACATCGTCGTACTGATGGTTCAGGTCGAGATGGTCAGCCGGGGAACGGTTGCCGTTCGTGGTTACATGCGGCATATCCGAATCCGGCGTTTTAAGATCCGGACGGACTTTCGTCATGGCCAGCGCGTGAGCCGGCATGTCGAATTCAGGAACAATGGTGATACCCATCTTCTTGCATTCTTCGATGTAGTCCGCGAATTCTTCTTTCGTATAGAAGACGTCTTTTGCGGTCAGATCCGCCTGGTTCTTACCGTCATTTCCGCCTTTTTTGATATCCGATTCCAGACGGAACGCCGAATACGGATCGATCAGACGACGGTCTTCGCCGTTGACGTTCTTATACTGTTCGAGCTGGATATAGTTATCGTTCAGATGAACCTGGAAGTCGTTCAGTTTATACCAGGACAGCACTTTGGCCAGCTGTTTCAGATAGTCGAGCGTAAAGGTCTTACGTCCAACGTCCTGAATCAGACCGCGCACCTTCATCGTTGGATAGTCACGCATTTCACCGGCAGCCAGAGTATTGTCTTCGCTGTTGTTGAGTCCCTGCAGAATGGTACGGGTTGCCCAATACGCTGCGGTAGAATGGTTGGCTCCAATCTGAATGGATTTTGGACCGATCGTCATGCGGTAGTCTTCTTCACCAAGTTCCGGAGTACCCGCACCGAACGTAATGGTATCGTTCACAGCTGCTGATGGAATAGCAGCTACTTTTTCTACAGCCAGCGTTTTGCCGGTCATTTCCTTATAGTCATCGGCAAGCGCCTTGGCTGCATATGCAAATTTATCATCTGCGTACTGAACTTTCGTATTCTCAGTAATCGCAAAGCTTCCGCTTTCTTCACCCTTCCATTCCTGGATTGGAGGCAGGATTTCCGGAACTGCATTATCGTTTTCATCAACCTGATGTTCACCAGGAATCGTGACTGTAATTTCCTTGAAGTCGTAAGCGCTGGTCGTTTTGTCCGTAATCTTATAGGAAACTTTGACCTGCTTATCCACCAATGGTTTCAGAATATTCTGATTGGCATCAACAACCTGTTCGAGGTCGGTACCGTTGTATTCTACGGCGAACAGATCGGCATCAAATTCTGGAAGCTTAGCTGTAACTTTCGTGGATTCTGCGGTAACTGGGTTCAGTTCGAGAGCATCCTTGATATCGGCAACGGAATTGCATTTCTGCGCCTGTGGAATACCGCCGTATACTTCCATTTCATAAATGGAAATGGTATTCCAGGTCACGCCTCCATCCGGATCTTCCGGGGTAAAGGTGTTGATTTTCAGGCGGACATAGCGTGCCTTAACTGGAGCATCCAGACTGATGGTTTCTTTCAGATCGGCTGGATGGCTAGTATTGGAATACTGCTGAGTCCAGACATCTTCTCCAGCCAGTTCTTCGGCTGTATGTTCGTCCGTTGCGGTTGAAATGGTATAGTTACTGGCTTTGCGTGTTTCCCAGTAGAGGCGTACGGTCTGTACGTCCATTTCTTTGCCAAGATCGACGTAAATCCAGTGCGGTCCGTCTGCTTCAGCGGAACTCCAGCGTGAACTTCTGGACGATGTATCTCCGTCCAGTGCCTTTGCTGCGGTGAAGTCTGCCGTTTCGGTCGAACTGGCCGTTCCGGTTTTATTCAGCGCTACGTTTTCCTGCGGATCCTGATAGTTCGCATCGATTTCGCCATACACTTCCAGCTCATAAATGGAAACCGAGTTCCATTCTGGGATCGAAGTGAGGATTGGATCATCTGGTGTATGCGATCCAATATACAGACGGATATAACGAGCATTTACCGGCGTATCAAACGCAATAACTTCTGTGATTTCCGCAGGACGGTTATTAAAGACTTTTACGTCTGTCCAGGAGGCTTCTGCTCCGGGGTTTTCTGTCGCGTACTGGATTTTATACGATGTAGCCTTGTGCGATTCCCAGAACACACGAACGGCGTTCACAACAGATGGTTTGGCCAGATCAACATAGATCCAGTCCGGACCATTGCCTACATTGGAACCCCAGCGGGAAGTGCTAGCTGAGGTATTTCCATCCACCGCATTGGAAGCTCTGACAGAATCCGCTTCTTGAGAACTTGCTGTCGCGGTTTTATTGAGTGCAAGATTGGTGCCATACTGCGTCATGTCTGTCGTTGCCGTCGGAGTTGTTTCTTCGGCATGTACAGCCATGGACGCAGCAGGAAGAACGGTTGAAACTGCAGCTGTTCCAGAAAGTGCAACAGACAGCAAGGAAGCTGTGAGTTTTCTAAATTTCATGCTGTTTCCTTTCTTATGCATCTCAGATCTGTTAACCGGAAAAAAGGCCTGCCCTGGCGTTTCATCCGATCTGACCGTGAAATCGTTCTCGGTCACGCCCGAAGATCTGATAGCCCTGTTCAAAGATTGCCCTTCTTTCAACAGGAATTGATCAGCTTTTATTATCGGTTCATAAATCAGTCAAAGAAATACCAGTTCAGGTAATGCGTTTGTACTAATTAGTTAATTCTTAGCGCTTTCAGATGATTAATTTGAACAGAATTACCGATTTATTTGTTGTTTCAATCTCGTTTCCTCTACGTAGCACGCTGGCCTTTTTATGTTTCGCAGGCAATCAGTGATTCTTTCAGACGATATTTCGTCTTTCTCAAATATCATTTGGTGCTCACTCCATTTTTTAATTTGCTGAAGGCAGCTTTTTCAAATATCGGGCTTCCTGCTTAAGCGGCAATAAAAAAGAAGGCCCGAAGGCCTTCAGTTTTGTTGAGTGTGAATTAAGCGTTTTCCTTATCCATCTCAGCGAAGTACTTAATTGTACGAACCATCTGAGAAGTGTAGGAGTTTTCGTTGTCGTACCAGGAAACAACCTGAACGAGGGTGTTGCCATCGCCTGTAGGAGTAGCCATTGTCTGGGTAGCATCGAACAGGGAACCGTAAGTCATACCGATGATGTCGGAAGATACGATTTCTTCAGTGTTGTAGCCGAAGCTTTCGTTAGCAGCAGCTGCCATAGCGGCGTTGATCTGATCAACAGTAACTTCGCCTTCAACTTCTGCAACGAGGATCGTTGTGGAACCTGTAGGAACAGGAACACGCTGAGCAGAACCGATCAGTTTGCCGTTCAGTTCAGGGATAACCAGACCGATTGCTTTAGCAGCACCAGTGGAGTTAGGAACGATGTTAACGGCAGCAGCGCGGGAACGACGTTTGTCGCCTTTTCTCTGCGGGCCATCCAGAGTCATCTGGTCGCCAGTGTAAGCATGAACGGTAGTCATGATTCCGGATTTGATTGGAGCCAGGTCGTTCAGTGTCTTAGCCATTGGAGCGAGGCAGTTGGTTGTGCAGGATGCAGCGGAAATGATTTTGTCTTCAGGAGTAAGAACTTCCTGGTTAACGTTGTAAACAATTGTCGGCAGGTCTTTTCCAGCAGGAGCGGAAATAACGACTTTCTTAGCACCAGCATCAACGTGAGCCTGTGCTTTAGCCTTGGATGTGTAGAAGCCTGTGCACTCGAGTACTACATCAACATCGAGATCGCCCCAAGGGAGTTTGGAAGCGTCAGCTTCTTTGTAGATTTTGATTTCTTTACCGTCAACGATGATGGAATCTTCTGTGGATTCTACTTTGTCGGCGAATTTGTAGGTTCCCTGAGTCGAATCGTACTTCAGCAGGTGAGCCAGCATAGCGGGGTTGGTAAGGTCGTTGATCGCAACTACTTCGTAGTTGGGGTCATCAAACATCTGACGGAATGCCAGACGACCGATACGACCAAAACCGTTCAGTGCAACTTTTACTGTCATGATCAGTAAATCCTCCTTTAATACCGATCTAATTATAGGGTCTGCCCGAAATCCTGTCAACGAATAGGAGGTCAGGCGGATCTAGTCAAAAACTATTGAATAATAATCTCGATATTAATTACTTATCTAGTCTTATTCACATTAGATATCGCCTATACAAATTGCTTATTTCGTCTTAATGCAGACCGTTTGTCTATACGTTGTCCGCAGGCATTTCCAGGATTTTCCCATCACCTGAGGGGCTTATGATTCCTGTCTCGCTCTGCATGTTTTTTGCTGCATCGGCGCCTGATTTTCTGAAGAGAGACGGATTGATGGAAAGTCTTACAGAATGAAAGCGGTTAACTCAACAGGCCAGATTTTTGGAGGCATAGGATTTGCCTTCTGCATGTTTGCGGATTATCGCCTGCCGTCCGGCATGAGCTGGTTTTGGCTTTTCATATTTTATGGAAGGCATTCTTTACTAGATCCTGTTCGAGCCACAAAGAATCGGTCTGAGCCGTCCGTCTATGCATCCTTTCCATTTCCTGGCTGGATTTCAAATCCGAATGATATGGGTGAATTGGTCTGGAAATCCGGTGGGTTCGTTGCTCCGCTTTTTTTCTTTGGGAAGTCTTCTGTTTTCCGCCTCTGCCATAAGAAAGGAATCAGAAATCACAGAAACTCTGCGCAGAAATATCACTGGATCCAGATCGGATCTGCCGGAAACTCATTCATCAAACACTGCCCATTAAATAACTGCCCATTAAATATTGGAAACGACCTGGCTTTATTCTGGATCGGCTCCGTTTACGAAAAGATGGGCGATGAAACGGCCTATGGCCCTGCCCGATGGAAACGGTCTGCGGATTTGCGAGCGGTTTTATTCCTATTTTGATTCTTTTCTTCCCTGTGTTCCGGGCTTTGCACGAATCGAAAATCAAATGCGCTTATAATAGGAACATTATCACCTGCGCGCATGAGCGCCGGAAAGGAGTTTTCCATGGATTTTCGTTCAATTTTGGAACTGCTCGAAAAAGACGCCCGTCTGAATGCCCGCGATCTGGCAGACATTCTTCATGAAGACGAGAAAGATGTCTACGATGCCGTTCGAAGCCTGGAAGAGGAAAAAATCATCTGCGGCTACCATACCGTCATTAACTACAACAAAGTTCAGAAAGATCAGAAAATTCTTGCTTTCATCGAAGTCGGCGTACGCCCGATGAAAGATAAAGGATACGACTATACCGCGAATCTCATCGCCGGCTATCCGGAAGTCAATTCGATGTACCTGATTACCGGCGACAAGGACTTCATTCTTCTCGTTGAGGGGAAAACGATGTTTGAAGTCTGCTCGTTTGTTTCCGACAAAATTGCCTGCATTGAAGACGTACAGTCCACAAAGACTCTGTTTGTTCTGAAGCAGTACAAGCAGTCCGGCATTCTGACCGGTGCCGGCAGACCGGACAAAAAAGAAGATCGACTGGTGGTGAGCTACTGATGAAACCGATCAATCAAGTTATCAAAACCATGAAGCCAAGCGGCATCCGAAAGTATTTCGATCTGGCCAACTCCATGGAAGGCGTCATTTCCCTGGGTATCGGCGAACCGGATTTCAATACACCCTGGCACATTTCCAACGCGGCTATTGAATCGATGCAGAGCGGCTATACCCACTACACCGCAAACCGCGGTCTGATTGAACTGCGCGAAGCGATCTGCGAATACTACCATAACCGCTTCGGCGTGGACTACGATCCGAAAAAGGAAGCACTGGTTACCGTCGGCGGATCTGAAGCTGTGGATCTGTGCTTCCGCACCCTGATCAATCCTGGCGATGAAGTCATTGTTCTCGACCCGAACTACGTGGCGTATGAACCGGCGATCATCATGGCTGGAGGCGTTCCGGTCTATATCGAACTGACGCAGGATAACGACTTCAAACTGACCCCGGAAGATCTGAAAGCCGCTTTAACGGAAAAGACCAAATGCATCATGCTCAACTTCCCTTCCAATCCGACGGGAGGAACGATGGGCCGTGAAGACTACGAAAAACTCGTACCGATTTTTGAAGAATCCGGAATTTATATTGTTTCCGACGAAATTTATGCAGAACTTACGTTTGAAGGCGAATTCTGCTCGCCGGCTTCCTTTGATTCCATCAAGGATCAGGTTCTCGTCATCAACGGCTTTTCTAAAGCCTTTGCGATGACCGGATGGCGCCTCGGCTATCTGCTCTGCAACGCGGAAATCAACAGCCAGCTGACCAAGGTTCATCAGTTCATCATCATGTCCGCGCCGACGGCCGCCCAGTATGCGGCGATTGAAGCACTCGGATCCGGTCTGGAAGATACGGAAGAGATGAAAAAGGAATACGAACGGCGCCGCAATCTGCTCTGCGCCCGGCTGAACCGCATGGGACTGCGCACGAACGTTCCGCGCGGCACGTTCTACGCGTTCCCGGATATCACCTCGACCGGTCTGACTTCGGATCAGTTCTGCGTCCGTCTGCTCGAAGAGCAGAAAGTCGCTGTCGTTCCCGGCACCGCTTTTGGCGAACATGGCGAAGGCTTCGTCCGTATTTCGTATGCGACGTCCTACGAAAACCTCAAGGAAGCCTGCGATCGCATTGAAGCGTTCGTAGCCAGTCTGAAGCAGCCAGAAGAAGTTCTCATCGAAGAAGAAATCGTTATCGAATAAACCCGATTGAAATTAAGCATCTGTCGTTAAGTCAGGTGCTTTTTTGTCGAATCGTGCTGTTTATCTGCTCGTATAATGGGATCGAATTTTCAGGAATTTGAAACCGTATGTCCAGATAGCGTAAAATGGAAAGGCCGGTTCTGGAATCGAAGTCCTTATTGAGTACTCTGTTCTCCTCGCTGCCATGCAATGACAGCCCTTTCTCTTTGAGGATTTACAATTCTGACCGGTTATCTTATGATTTGAGCGATTAAGAAGGAGTATAGAAATGACAATTTCCCCGTTACAGAAAGCTCGCTACGCTTACCAGCCAAAGCTTCCGGGAATGCTTCGTCACGGCATTTCCAGCATTGCGGTTAAGGAAGGCGAACCTACCCAGTCCGTTGCGGACCAGGAAGCAATCCAGAAACTCTTCCCGAATACTTACGGAAAGAAAGAAATCACTTTCGTTAAAGGCGAAAGCACAGCACCAGAAGGCAAACAGGTTGTCGGTGTTATCCTTTCCGGCGGACAGGCGCCAGGCGGCCACAATGTAATCAGCGGTCTCTACGATGCTCTGAAAGCCGCTAACCCGGACAACGTTCTGATCGGTTTCAAAAACGGTCCAAGCGGTCTGATCGAAGATGACTTCATTGTATTCGATGACGACTATATCAACGCTTACCGCAACACAGGCGGATTCGATATCATCGGTTCCGGCCGTACAAAACTTGAAACAGAAGAACAGTTCACGGTTGCTGCAGAAGTAGCGAAAAAGCACGGCATCAACGCCATCGTAATCATCGGCGGCGATGACTCCAACACCAACGCAGCCGTTCTTGCCGAATACTTTGCTGCACACAACACTGGCGTACAGGTAATCGGCGCTCCAAAAACGATCGACGGCGACCTGAAAAACGACGACATTGAAATCTCCTTTGGTTTCGATACCGCTACAAAGACATACAGTGAACTGATCGGAAACATCGAACGCGATGCCAACTCCGCTAAGAAATACTGGCACTTCATCAAGGTTATGGGCCGTTCTGCTTCTCACGTAGCACTGGAAGCTGCTCTTGAGACACAGCCAAACATCTGCCTCATTTCCGAAGAAGTCGCTGCGAAGAAAATGTCTCTCTCCGAAATCGCCAACTACATCGCCGATTCCGTAGAAAAACGTGCTGCCAACGGCAACAACTTCGGTGTTGTTATCATTCCGGAAGGCGTAGTTGAATTCGTTCCTGAATTCTCCGCTCTGATCGCTGAAATCAACGAACTTCTTGCCGGAAGCAAAGCCGACGCGTTCAACGCTCTTCCAACATGGAAAGAAAAATATGAGTTCATCAAGAACGGTCTGAGCGAAGACGCATTCAAAGTCTTCGCAATTCTGCCGGAAAACATCCAGCAGCAGCTGTTCCTCGAAAGAGACCCGCACGGAAACGTACAGGTATCTCTGATCGAATCGGAAAAACTGTTCTCCGCTCTCGTTGCCAATGAACTCAAGGCACGCGCTGCCAAAGGTACCTACACCGGCAAGTTCAACCCGCTGCACCACTTCTTCGGTTACGAAGGACGCTGCGCATTCCCTTCGAACTTTGACTCCGACTACTGCTACTCCCTTGGCTACAACGCATTCCTGCTGATCCAGAACGGATTCACTGGATACCTCTCCAAGATTTCCAACCTGTCCAAACCAGCATCCGAATGGGTAGCCGGCGGCATGCCGATCACCAAGATGATGAACATCGAACGTCGTCATGGCGAAGACAAACCGGTTATCAAGAAAGCGCTCGTCGAACTCGACGGCAAGCCGTTCAAATTCTTCGAAGCCAACCGCGACCAGTGGGCTGTAGAAACCTGCTACACCTTCCCAGGTGCAATCCAGTACTACGGACCAGAAGAAGTCTGCGATCTCACCACAAAAACACTTAAACTCGAACAGGAATAATTTATAAACTTGAACAGGATTACTGCTTTCCTTGTTCCTTTTCCTAAATTCACAGACAAAAAAGAAGGGACTTCCCTCTGCATGATGCAGAACGGAAGTCCCGTTTTTTGTTGGATTCATTTTTAACAGATCTAGTCGGCCGGGTTCTATTTGACAATGCCAAGACGATCGAGTTCTTCGATAAAGGCATGCTGGCGACGGTGGTCTTCTCTTGTCTTATGAACAGCTTCCTTTACCTGATCCTTTAATGTTTCGCTTTGAGACGCTTTCTCAAAAGCGATGGCACTTCGGCGATACGCTTTTCTCGAATGCGCGCTTGCCGCACTCTCTTTTGCATAGTTCAGCCAAAGAGCGGCGGTTCGATCCGGGTCAACACCCGACAGACGGTCTGCAAAACGCGAGAGGTGGTAATAGTTTTTCGATTTTTCCATCAGATCGAGAAGCTTTTCGTCTTCCTTCAGGAAATCGTACAGTTCAATCAGTACGTCTTCATCCACGCTCTTTTCAATCTTTTCCAGATCGTCTTTCCACTGATCGTTCGAATCCAGTTCATGAAGAAGCTGGAGATCTTCGAGCCGTCCGTTTTGTAAAACAAAGATCAGTTCGTAAAGCTCCTGGACGGCCTTTTCCGGATGGGAAAGTTTAAGCTGCGCCTGAATCATCAGCCGCATGACTTTTTCTTCCTCAGAAGCGCTCATTCCCTTGCGCCGGCTCTGATTCAGAAGCTGGACGGCTTCTTTCGGATCGTTTTCATTCAGCGCATCGACCGCCTTGAGAATGAGAACTTCCGGAAGCATTCCGTACGTTTTTTCAAAAGCGGATGTGGCGCGTTCATATTCCGGATTTTCTTTTTCGAGATCCAGAATGGAACGAAGCAGACGATCCCGGTAGGCATGCAGTTTGCCTTCTTTTCGCGACGTTCCGTACAGACGGACGAGAGACTGGTATCGCACTTCCTGCAAATCGGCGATATCGAAACAGTTGCGTTCCGTCAGGGTCACGAGACGGTCCTTGAAATCCGGAAGGTTATTGGCTTCCAGCTGGTATTCGATCCAGGAAAACAGCTCTTTAATTAATGCCGGTTCGGCCCGGAGCGCAATTTTCTCTAAAAGATCCAGAACAAATTCGCCGCAGGACAGAACAAACGACGCGTTCGATACGGTCGCGGTTCGTTCCAGCGTCAGGAGGATGCTTTCCAGCAGTTCTGCAGCCAGAATGGCGGAGCCATTGCGGACCAGGACATCGCACTGCTCTTCCATCCAGTTTTCAAAGCTGCGGATTTCTCGGCTTCCGCAGCGGCTTTCCGGATGATCCTGCAAAATTTCAGCAATCTTCTGCATCGCCCGACGTTCCAGAAGATCCTGTGCCTCTTCAGCATGCGATTTGGCGATGCTTGCGGTCAGGAAGTCCTGCATTTCGGGATGCATCGTTCCGTATTCCTTCACAAGACCGGCAAGATCTTCCAGTGAGAACGAATCGACCAGAGACGAAAGGCTGGAATAGTCAATCGATGCTTCAAACGAAGTCTGGCTTGTCTGGCGTGCGGTCTCCTCCTGTACATTTGGCTGCTCGGTTTCTTTTTCGGGAGCTGGCTCTTTTGCGCCTTCGGATTTGTTTGCGGCGCTGTAAGTCGTGTTTGAAGAATCTTCTGCTTCTTCCTCCGGCTGGACAGGGGCTTTGGGTTCCATCGTCTGGGCGCCGAAGTTTTCCTTTACAGAAACGTCTGAATCCGCTCCAGAGATTGCTTCTTTATCTGGTGCCAAAGAGGTTACTGCCGCACCCCGAGGCATTTGCGTTTTGGGAGGAATTGCCGATTCGACGGGATGATCCTCTCTGTTTCTTCCATATGGATTTGTCGCTTCGGACTCATCCTGCCCAAACAGACCTTGGGGACTAAGCAGCGAATCCAGAAACGGGTTTTTCCACGGAGTTTCTGGGCGTTCGAGGACCGGCTGTTCGTATTCGTCTTCGGACTGCGCAGGAGAGGCGGATTGTTCCGGCTCAAATTCATTTGGATTGGTGAAATTCGAGTTCGAATTTTCTGTCGTATTTTCCAAATTGTACGGATAGCGTCTTAAACCTGGATTTTGCGCAAAACGACGCCTCCACTGTTCAACGGAATCTTCCGGCTCATCTGGCTCGGCGAAATACGGATCCGTGTCCTCTTGATCGGCTTCGGTATGTTCCTCCGTTTCCAGATCCTGATCTGCACGATTTGAATCGTCCGCTTCCCTGTCCATCTCTTCGAAGTCTTTTTCCTCTTCTTCTTCTGGATGGTTCCGATTTTCTGCAGCTGCAGGAGCTGACTGTCTTTGATTTTCTAATGTATTTTCCAGCGCAAAGAGAAAGGCCGCTTGGTGCGCGCAGAGTCTTCCTTCCCTGGAAGGAAGGCAGGTGCACTGCAGATCCGAGATGGTATCGTCCACCAGACGGGCACGAACTTTTTCTCTTCCATCGACGATCGCAAAGCAGTAATCGCCCTGTCGATAAATCGGGCTGACTCTTCCCTGCCGAAACAGTAAATAGCCGTTAAAAAGCGTCTCCCGATCAAAATTATTTTTCCAATCCATACATTTCTTCCCTCATTTCCAGTAGTAAAGGACATCTTTTGGGGTAAAACCTGTCAGCTTCATTATAGAAGCCGCTCTTCATCCTCTCCGCTTTACCGCCCGCAAGAGATGAAAGCAGGAATCCGAATTCTGTCCCCCAGAGAGCAGGCTGGAATGCGATTTTGCTGGAGTGTCAAAAAACATGCTTCTGATTTGCGGGATCTGTGTACAGTAAAAGAAGAGTCTTACTTCAGACAGGAGAAATGTATGAAAACGAAACCTGAGCATTCGAATCCGCATGGCAAAGCCAAAGTGTACTTTACCGCTCATCCAGATGATTTTCCGATTTGGTTCGAGAGAATCACGAACGATATTCTTCGCTATTGTCCAAGCACAGTTTATTTTGATCCGGATCCGGATCACCCGGAAGATCTCGACAATTACGTGTTCGATCTGTCCTTGATGAACCTGATTGTCATTCCGATCACAGAAAATTTTCTGAAGGGGGACTGTCTCGCTTTTTCAACGGTTTTCCGGATGATTCAGGTAAAGAACATTCCCTTTCTCCCTGTACTGACGGACCTTTCTTTAACCGAAGAATTTAACGAGAAGTGCGGAACCGTCCAGGCAATCTGTCCGATTTCTTCCGATGTGACCGAAATCCCCTATGAAACGAAACTCAGGAAATTTCTGGAGTCTGCTTTTCTTGACGACAAACTGCAGAAAGAGGTCAGCGCCCTCTTCGAGCACCGGATTTTTCTGAGCTATCGCAAGAAAGATCGCCAGAAAGCGCAGCAGCTCATGCGTGTCATTCATGAAGACGAACAGCTGTATACCATCGCCATCTGGTATGACGAATTCCTGAAGCCCGGTGAAAACTTCGACCTTTCCATTCAGAACAGTCTTCAGGAAAGCGATCTGTTCGCCCTGGCGGTAACGAACAATATGGTCTACGAGCCAAACTATGTCCGGCAGATCGAGTACCCGCTGGCCGTAAAGCTGCAGAAAAAGGTTCTGCCGGTACTGATGGAAAATGAAACCGTCAATCGTAAGGCGTTAGAAGCTGTTTTTCCAGGCGTCCATACGGTTTATCCGATACATTCGAACGATCTTCGTAATCAGCTTTTCGAACTGAAGAAAAACTATACGCCGTTCACACCAAAGAACTGCTATCTGATCGGTCTCGCGTATGTGTACGGGCTGGATGTCGAAATCGACTATGAAAAAGGCATCCGTCTGATCCGTAAAGCAGCCGATCAGAACTATTTCCCTGCTGTTCAGGAACTCGTAAAAATCTATCGCGATGGAATTGGTGTTCGTATGGATTTTGATCAGGCAGCTTTATGGGCAAAAGCCGCGGCACAGCTGCAGCCTGGCATCGAAACCTGTGAAACGGCAGGCGATATTCTTGCCCAGAACAATCAGATGGAAGAAGCGATTTTCTTCTATACGCAGGGAAAAGAAATCGCAGACCAGAATCTTCTTGAGCGCATCCCTTCGCTCAACGAGGATACGAATTTGCAAGACACCTTGTATTGCATACGTGCGAAAAGCGTCTTTTACCAGAAAATTGGCGAACAGTACATCTATCTCAATCAGCTGGAACAGGCCAGAGACAGCCTGGAAGATGGAATTCGACTGAACCGCCAGATGATTCAGGCGGAAAACCATCCGGTCTACCAAGTCGATCTGGGCTTCTTTCTGATCAACCTGGGAAGACTGGAACGAAGAGAGCAGCACCTGATCCAGGCCGAATCCTTTTATCGACAGGCACGGGATATTTTCGAAAGTCTTGTTTTGCAGGATGAATCTTCTCTGCATATTCGTACTCTGGTAACCTGCGAGCTCACTTTGTCCGACCTTCTCTGCGAAAGAAACCGGTCGGAACAAGCTCGCCCGATCGTCAAAAAGGCCTTAGATCAGGCGATAAAGCTTTCGGCGCAGGATCCGACTCTGCTTCATACATATTTGTGCGGATGCGCCTGGCAGTCTGTTCTCTATCTCCAAAACTCCTCATGGAATGTGGATGAGGCAGTAGAGACAGCGCGCAAACTGATCGAATACATACAGGAAAATCTGGAGGATCTGCATACTGCCGCTACGGAACATCTGTGTGCGCTCTGTTACAAAACCGGGGGAAAAACATTTTACCTTCAAAAAGATTTTTCCAGTGCAGAGTCCTGTTATCGAAAGGCCATTGCCCTTTATGAAAAAGCCTGCTCCCTTCATCCTTCCCCTTCAGAACAAAACTCTCTGGCGGTTACCCTGCTTGATCTCTCCGATCTGTGCTATGACGAGAACCGCTATCAAGAAGGCATGGAACTTTGCCTGCGTGCAGCATACCTGCTGGAAAACTATCCTTCCTCAAAACCTCTGCCGGATATTCTGATGTCCCTTGGCTCGGCTTATTCAAGGCTCGATATTTTCTATTCCGTTCTCGGAAATTCTTCTCAGGCAGACCAATATCGTGAAAAGTGCAGACAGATCTATACGGATCTTTCGGATCGCCATGAACTGCCTGGCAATCCCATCAACTATGCGATCGCACTCATACGCGCCGGCCAGATGGCCATGACCGAAAATAATTATCCAGGCTGCCTCGACTATCTGCATCAGGCGGATGCGCTTTTGTCCTCTGTCGAAAAAGAAGCAGAAAATGAATACATCGCTTTGCAGAGAAGCATCGTCTGGTATCGAATGGCCACCTGCTATAGTATCCCGGATGAGCCCGGCTATGATTTTGATACCGCGAGAGCACTTTCTTTAAGGACGCTGCACACGCTTCAGGCAATACAGAATAAGAGCGGAGCCGATGTGATTCTCCCCTTTCAAATTGACGTTCTTCTTCAGCTGGCTTCGATCTTCATCGCTCATTTTGAAGGAGAAAAAGCAATCCAGTTTCTCCAGGAGGCAGAACAGCTCTGTCATACCTTGTGGAATCAAGCTGAACCGGAAAGTACTTTGATCCTTAAGATGGCTTCGATCCAGCTTCAGTGGGGAAACATCCTTATGAATGATTCATCCCCTGAACAAAGCGTGCTTCATTATCAGAAGGCACTTTCCCTTCTGGACCGACTGTCCCAGGATACGCTGAGCACGGATACTCTTGCTCTTCGCGTTACAGTTCGTTTCTCTTTGTCCATGGCGTTTCAGTGTCTTGGGCAGGTGGATGATGCCATAGAAACGCTTTATGAACTGGTCCAGATGCGTACTCTCTATCCGAATTATTTCTTTACTCTCGCTTCACAGGAACCGTTTGTGCAGGCGTATGGGACTCTGGCCGATTTGTATACAGTTAAGGAAATGTATACGCGGGCTGTCGCCTGTTATCAGGAATCGATCCGAATCTGTCAGTCGATCTGCTCCCAGAGTGCTATACCTACAGGTCTTTCGGATCTGGCGGATCTGTACCTCCGTTATGGAACACTGTACTGTCTCCCCTGCAAATTGCAGAATTTTGAAAAAGCGCAAGGTCTGTTTTTCCTTTCCCTGGATGCTCTCGACAAGTCAATCGAGCTTTTCCGCCGCCCGGCCGATTACTGGGAAAAAGCGCAGCTGTTTTATCTGCTCGGAGAAAGCTTCCTGGGAATTGAGGATCCGGCAGAGGGTATTGTCTGGCTGCAGAAATCGATTGTAGAAATGCAGAAACTTCGAAAAGCGAAAATTGTCTATCCAGATGATCTGAGCGATTTGGACTGGCTGTTCGACGCTTTTGAAGATCTGATCAATCTCTGTAACGATGGTGCGGACACAGCCACTGCAGGCGATCCGGATCCAGAAGCGTTTGCGATCGATCATGTAAATGTATGTCGGCAGGTCATTGAGGAAGAGGGAGCTTCTTTTGTACCCCTTTGCAGACTCTGTCGCGCTCTTCTGATCCTTTTCCGTATCGAGATGGGTAATGGAAATTATGGAAAAACAGCTCAGATTCGACCAGAACTGCTTCAGATTTCAAATGACATCCTGGCGCTTGAAGAAAATGAGATCAGTCTGGAATATCGAGCCCGTGCTCTGTGCTGCGTTGGCATGGACTATCTGGAAACTTCAAGCGATTCCCTTGCCGCGGATTATCTTTTTCAGGCGGTGGATCCGTTTTACAGGCTGACTCGCCTTACGGAGGCCCCGGAAATTCTGGATCTGCTTGCGCAGACCGCCCAGACGCTCGGAACGCTCTATATCGAGCTGGGGCAGAACGAGAACGGGCAGGCAAGCCTTCAGCTGGCTGGCCGCATTCGAAACCGTTTCAAAACCCTGTATCCCGATCTTATATAACGCAAGGATCGGATCGACAATAAAAAATCCCCGAAGAATATCGGATTTTTCCTTTTTCCTTCGGGGATTTCATTTTGTCTGGCAGCTTCCTATCTTTGCCTTGCGGCTATT
>NZ_JBKXLD010000044.1:0-18122 GCF_047010065.1 Allobaculum sp. | reverse complement strand
ATATCGTTACCCGTACTGTGGCCTATACCAACCACACGATCATGGCGGAAGCGCTGGAGCGCTGGCCGCAGGAAATGATGCGTTCGCTTCTGCCGCGCGTCTACATGATTATTGAAGAAATCGAACGCCGCTTCCATTACGAAGTGCAGCATGCCGGCAAGGAACACATGTTCCCGGCGATGTCGATTCTTTCCAACAATCAGGTCAACATGGCCAACCTTGCGGTTGTCGGAAGCCATTCGGTAAACGGCGTTGCCAAGATTCATTCCGAAATTCTCATCAACGATGTCATGGCTTCGTTCGCGTCGTTCTACCCGGGCCGCTTCAATAACAAGACCAACGGTGTCACCCACCGTCGCTGGCTCGTATATTCCAACCCGCAGCTGACCGAACTGCTGAAAAAATACATCGGCGACAGCTTCATCAAGCATCCGGAAGATCTCGAAAAGCTGATGGCCTATGTCGACGATCCGAAACTGCAGGAAGAGTTCTTCGAAGTGAAGCTCGAACGCAAGAAAATTCTGGCTGCGTACGTGAAGGAACATCTGGGCATTGACGTCGATGTCAACACGATTTTCGACTGCCAGTCCAAACGTCTGCACGCCTACAAGCGTCAGCTGATGAATATCTTCCATATTATGTATCTGTACCTGCGCATGAAGCAGGATCCGAATTACCGCATTACGCCGACGACGTACTTCTTCTCCGCCAAGGCTGCTCCTGGCTACGCACTGGCCAAGGAGATCATCAAGCTGATCGTCAAGGTCGCCAACCGCATCAACGGCGATCCGCAGGTCAGCCAGTACATGAAAGTCGTCTTCATCCCGAACTACTCCGTATCGATCGCCGAACTGCTGATCAACGCGGCAGACGTTTCGGAACAGATTTCTACCGCAGGCAAGGAAGCGTCCGGTACCGGAAACATGAAGTACATGATGAACGGTGCGCTGACGCTCGGTACACTCGATGGCGCCAACGTGGAAATCGTCGACTGTGTCGGCTTTGAAAACGCGAAGATTTTCGGTCTGAAAGTCGAAGACATCGAACGCATTCGCCGTGAGAACAGCTACGACGTCTGGCGGATTTATCATTCCAACCCGAAACTGCGCATGGTCATTGATTCTCTGCGCAACTGCACATGGTCGGAAAATCCGAACGAGTTCCAGCTGATCTTCAACGACCTGATGCTGCACAAGGACGAATTCTTCGTTCTGGCCGACTTTGATGCCTACCTGATGGCCCATGCGGACGTATCGGCCTGGTATGCCGACAAACCGGCCTGGGCTCGGGCCATGCTGGTAAATATCGCCAAATCCGGCTACTTCTCTTCCGACCGCACCATCCGCGAATACGCGAAGGAAATCTGGGGTCTGGATGAAATTAAGTTCACGCGCCAGGAACGGCTGGAAGCCGGCTGCACCGTGGATGACGAAGAAGACGCCGCGTAAGCGCGACGGTTCCCATTCGGTTCAATTCGTCTTAAAAATCACGATTTGCTTATAATAAAGAGGACTGCGGTCCTCTTTTTTTCATGGGCGCAAAAGAAACGATGCCCAGCCTCCCTTATATGCGGGAGTTTTCGCTCTGGCCTGCCGTTTTGGAACGGGGAACAGGGAAAAATTAAGAAAGAAGAAAACGAGGACAGCCTTTATCCCGCAGGGGATAAGAATGGACATTTTTCTATGAACAAAAAACCTGTAAAACTTCTGCTTCTTGGCGCGACCGGCTCGATCGGTACGCAGACACTGGATGTGCTGCAAGCCCATCCGGATGATTTTGAACTGGTCGGCATCAGTGCCGGAAAAAATAAAGCCGCACTTGAAAGCATTCTCGCGCAGTTTCCATCTGTAAAAGCGGCGGGACTCAGCGCGCAGGACGAGACCATAAGGGAAGATGCAAACGGCGTGGTCTGGTATGGCGGCGAAAAACAGATGGTGCATATGGTCGAAGAACTCGACTACGATCTGCTTGTCAACGCGGTTGTCGGCTTTCGCGGTCTCGCTCCGACGCTGGCTGCAATTGAACGCGACAAGGATGTCGCGTTAGCCAATAAGGAATCGCTGGTCTGCGGCGGCGAACTCGTTCAGGACGCCCTGAAAAAGCATGACGCCGTTTTGCGCCCGATCGATTCCGAACATTCCGCCATCTGGCAATGCCTGCAGGGAAACCGTCACGAAGACGTTTCCCGACTGATCATTACCGCCTCGGGCGGATCGCTGCGCGATCTTGGCCGGGAGGAACTGGCCGACATTATACCGGAGCGGGCGCTGAAGCATCCGTCGTGGTCGATGGGGCCGCGTATTACAATCGATTCGGCGACGATGGTCAACAAAGGCTTTGAAGTCATTGAGGCGCACTATCTCTTTGATATGCCGTATGAACAGATCGCCACGGTACTCCATCCGCAGTCGATCGTTCATTCGATAGTCGAATATCAGGACGGCGCGAGCATTGCCCAGCTGGGCAGCGCGGATATGCGCCTGCCGATTCAGTACGCGCTGTACGGCCCGGATCGCCCGTATTTAAAAGAAGATCATCCGCTTGATCTTACCCGGACTCTGACTTTAAACTTTAAGGAAATGGATCACGACCGCTATCCGATGCTTTTACTGGCCGTTCAGGCGGGAAAGCGCGGCGGCAACGCCGGCTGCATTTTCAATGCGGCGGATGAACAGGCGGTAGACCTGTTTTTGAAAAAGAAAATTTCCTTTCTCGAAATCGAAGAGGCGATCGCCGACGCGCTCGAACAGATTCCCTTTATCGAAAACCCGGATCTGAACGATCTCTTCGACACGGATGCCCGGACCCGCGCGCACGTCAAAGCCCGCTGGTGTGGACAAAACGCGTCTGGACCCCTAGACTGAGAAAGCTGAAAACCGCCTGCCGGTTTTCAATGAAGTGTTGAATCTGATTTGAACGTTTGTTTTCAAAGCGGGCTTTTCTGCCGCTTTGAAAACGGTGAATAGATAGAAGGAGGGTCATGTGAAAAAGACATCTTTGTATTCTCTTGCCGCCCTGATGGCGGCGGTCTGCCTGCCTGCAGGATCGATGATCCGGCCGGTTCTGGCTTCCAATTCCACGCTCCCCGCCGTTATCGAAGGGGAAACGGTCGATCCCGCATGCATCACTCCTGATGAGTTCGTGAATCGATTTTGTAAATTTGAAACCATTCGTCTTCTGCCTGACGGCAGCAGCGTAAAAGATTCCGTATGGTATACGACGCTTACCCCGGAAAACGCACCGCTTCTCGCGCAGGGCAAAGGCATCTTTGATCAGATGGACGCCCAGCGCCAGCAGATCGTCATTCAGGCGGCCGCTGCGTTTGGCATCGACTATCGCGCCCTTGCGCAGAGCGCAGTGGACTATTGTGCTGCTTTAGAAAACGCAGCGCAGACACCGCAAACGCCTGCACCGGCCGCGCCTTCCGCGGATTTGGACGCTTCTTCGCAGACGAAAAGCGATCCGGCACAGAGCGCAGCGGACAGTTCGGCTTCTTCGGAAAAAAAGGATGAACAGCCTTACGGTACTAACGAAACATCCGCTTCGGATTCTTCCGCACCGACAAAGGCTGATCCTTCACAGGAAGCACCCGCCAATGGAGAGGATGTTAAATCCAGTGAAGATACAGGAACTTCCAATGAGCAGACACCTTCTCAGACGCCGGATTCCAAAACGGAGCAGCCGGTAAATGGCGAAAACGGAAATGCGCAGACTTCGGATGCACAGGAAAATTCGAACGTTTCTGATGAAGAAACGTCTGACAAACCTGCCGATGACACAGATCCGGCAAAACCGGAAGACGCTGCTCCCGAAGCTCCCGCTGAAGTTGTGGAAACCAAACCGGTTTCCTACCAGTACACAGAAGGAACGCTCAATCTGTCTTCTTCACACATGCCAGGCGGCATGAGCGTACAGACCCTGAGCTTTCCCGTGAATCCGGAAACCGACGATCTGACGGGTACCATTGCCAAGTCGCTGGCAGAAAATGCCGGCTGGCCTGCCTGGACGGTCGAACCGGTCATTTACCAGTACACGAATAAAGAGGTAACCGTACAGACTGCGGTTTTATACCGTGTGGCAGCCGGAGATCTGCAAATGCTGTTTGATTACGGCATCGGTCTGGACGGTCATATCGCGGTAACGCTCTATAACGCCAGCAGCTGTTCCTACAATATGGATTCCAGCACGCTGCAGCTGCCGCGCATCGGCTACGCCGTGCTCAACCCGATCGCGGAAACCGACGGCATTCAGAACGAAATTCAGCCAGTTGATCCGGCAGCAGCGCCAGCAAATACTGCGGAAGCCACCGGAATCAAAACCGAGTCCGTCTGGACCGTGGACAAGGCTGCGTCTTCGGAAAATTCAGAAGTAGCCGGCAAAGTCGCCCAGCTGAGCGTCTTCCCGGAAATCGCGGATGAGACGATCGCAAAACAGCGTGCCGCTCTGATCAATGCGCCGACGCTGATGAGCCTCGATAATCAGGCCAATGATTTCGTTCAGCGCTACGCCATGCAAAACGGAGCTGTGATCAAGGCGATTAACGCGTCCAACTACCAGCAGGTCCTTAACGGCATGAAAGCCTGGAACGCGCTGAGCACGAGTCAGCGCCGGTCCGTCAACGACTATCTGATTGCCAACGGAAGCTCCCGCTTCCAGCAGCTGTATCGTCAGGCGAATGAATACCGTCTGGGCATGCCGCTGCAAAAGGAAAATCTGCCTTCCTCAGCCGGATCGGTCAATACCGCTTCCGTAGCGGAACTGCCGATGTATCTCGCTTCCTTTGCGGGTGCGGCCAGCGCGCTGGTAACGTTCAGCCAGGCTGCCTTTGGCAAAACGAACAAGGACGAAGACGACGCCTCGCTTTAAAAAGAGGAAGCGTCCGTTCATTTCGCCTTTCCCTTGCGAAAGGGACAGGTTAATCCTTTGCTTTTTCAACAATCCTTTGTATGATCAAAGTTCGCCGGGACTGTCCTGGCGGACTTTTTGAATTTATGCGGGATTGCCGTATGATGAAAATACTAGATATCGAACGAGAATCGAGGTACGAATGGCCACTTACAGCAAGAAAGATCTCGAGCGGGCGAAATTTGTCAAGGAACAGGAACTCTATGTAAAAGAAGGCTATAAGAAAGCCGTCTTTTTAAACCGGACGTTTGCGGACTATCAGAATCACCTGTATGCGTATCTGATTGATCTGAGCATCTGTCTGCTCCCCGTCTACGTCTGGGGCGTTGAGTTTATCCTGATTTTATCGGGAGTCATCTCCCCGGCTTATTTCGATCTGCTTTTTTATATAATGTATGCCCTGCTCTTTTTGACGAGCTGCATCCTTCTTCCCCTGTACACCGCCTCCAAGGGCGGGTACTCGTGGGGCGGACGGCTGATGGGACTGCGTCTGGTACGGGCGGATAAAAAACCGGCAACCGTCATGCGGCTTGTCGTGCGCGAACTGCTCGGCATCGGCGCGCCAATGATGCTTTTTGGATATTTCTTCTCCATCTGGGGCATCTTCTTATGGTGGGGCGTGAACGGACTTTGCGTTCTCGCATCCCCTCACCAGCAGACCATTTTTGACTGGCTGCTCAATCTGGCTCTGGTGTATACGCCGCGCTATTCCATGCGCGTCGTCGGCTCGAAAGCCAAGGGCCAGAAACCGGCTCCGTCCAATACGGAAGAAAACGAAAATTCTTCCGCCGCTTCTCCGTCGGAAAAGCCCGCGGCTCAGGCGGCAAAACCGCAGCCCAAAGGGCAGGTTAAACCGGCACTGAGCGAGGAAGAAAAACAGATCTGGCCGATCGATCTGCACATTCGCTCAAGCTTCAGCGACGACGCGGACGGGGAAGTGGAAGATATTTTCTGTCAGGCGAAAGAACAGAACATGGAAGTCATTTCCATTACCGACCATAACAACGCCAGAGCCAACGCCCAGGCGGTGCGCTTTGCGAAAATGTATGGCATCCGCTACATTCCGGGCGTCGAAATCGACTGTGAACTCGATGGAGAACGCGTCCGGATTCTGGGCTACTACATCGACTGGACGGCGTCGTTTTTCGACCAGATTGAACGCCTTTCCCTGAAACGGGAAAAAGACGCGTCGATCGACCGGATCCGCGCCTTTGAAGCCGCAACCGGCATGAAAGTCGATACGGAATCCCTGCTTTCCAACTCGCGCTTCAAGCTGCTGCGTCCGCAGGAGCTGACCGATCTGGTATTCGATACGCCCGAAGCCCGCAAGCTGCCGGCTGTATCGAGCTATCTGATCAGCGCCCGTTCGGAAAAAGAAGCCCGTGAGGCGTTCCTGCGGGACTATTTCGGTCCAGGCGGCCCGTGTCACATTACGTATAAATATCCAAACGCCCTGAAAGTCATTGAAGGCATTCATCAGGCCGGGGGACTGGCCGTACTTTCCGGCTGGCACATTTCCCGCATTTCCAGTGAAGTTCTCCTTCGGCTGATGGATGGCGGACTCGACGGCTTTGAAGTGTTCGCTCCCAACAATACGGAAGCCGAAAAGCGCTTCCTGCTCAAACTGGCCGGCGAGGAAAAATCGCTCATTACCGCCGGTTCGGATTACCATGGCACAAGACGTCCCGATCGAAAGATGGGCGTAACGACGATGACCGGCAAAGCCCGTTCGGTAGTCGAGCTTTTTACGCAGGCTGCCCTCGAACCGCCCAGACCGTCTTCTTCCAGACGTGCCGGCTGATCGCTTTACTGCTTTAGAATGTTCAAAGGCACAAGGATCGCGCCCTGTTTGTTCAGGGCGGGATCTGTTTTTACTTTTGCTCGCTTCGATTGGTGCCGCAAGATTGCGCAAAGCATGAAAACGACAAATAAACACGAGAAGCTTTTCATACTTTCGCCATGAGCGCAGGGATTTCGCGGGCAAAGATGGAATTGGTCCGGTTTGTGGTAAAATTTTTCAATGAATCGGCATGCCGGAACGGGCGCTTTGTCTGCTGCACTTTACGCACAGACAGACCGAACGCCAGACAGATTCCGGAGCCGCCACGCTGAACCTGCAAAAGCGATTTTTTGGCTTTCAGGAAAGCCGCTCAAGAAAGGAAGCAACAGGTACATGACAGAGAAAACGCCTTACTTTCTGACGACCGCGATCGCGTATACGTCAGGAAGACCACATATTGGAAACACCTACGAGATCATTCTCTCCGATGCGCTCGCCCGCTTTAAACGGGCGCAGGGCTACGATGTCTTCTTTCAGACCGGAACCGACGAACACGGTCAGAAAATTGAAGAAAAAGCCGCCGCGGCAGGCATTACGCCGCAGGCCTTCGTCGATGAAGTTGCCGGAAAAATCCGCTCCAACTGGGATCTGATGAATACGTCCTACGACTGCTTCATCCGCACCACCGACGAAAAGCACGTCAAAGCGGTACAGAAAATTTTCCGTCGTCTGTATGAACAGGGCGACATTTACAAAGGCGAATACGAAGGCTGGTACTGTACACCCTGCGAATCGTTCTGGACCGAGTCGCAGCTCGTGGACGGCAACTGCCCGGACTGCGGAAGACCCGTTCACAAAGCGAGAGAAGAAGCCTACTTCTTCAACATGCGCAAATACGCGGATCGTCTGATGAAGTATATTGAGGATCATCCGGATTTCATTCAGCCCGAAAGCCGCAAAAACGAAATGGTCAACAACTTCCTCAAACCCGGTCTGCAGGATCTGTGCGTATCCCGCACGTCCTTCTCCTGGGGCATCCCGGTCGATTTCGACAGCAAGCACGTTGTCTATGTATGGCTCGATGCGCTGACAAACTATATTACGTCGCTTGGCTACGATGCCGATCTGCCCTGCGAAGAACAGCCGGAAGCCTTTAAGAAGTTCTGGCCGGCGACTCACATTATCGGCAAGGACATTCTTCGCTTCCATACCATTTACTGGCCGATCTTCCTGATGGCGCTCGATCTGCCGATGCCCAAAAAAGTCTTCGGTCATCCGTGGATGTTAATTGGAGAGGGCAAAATGTCCAAATCCAAAGGCAACGTCATTTACGCCGAAGAACTCGTTGAACATTTCGGCGTCGACGCCGTTCGCTACTACTGCCTGCACGAAATGCCGTTTGCACAGGACGGAACGATTACGTGGGATCTGATGATCGAACGCATCAACTCCGATCTGGCCAACGTCCTTGGAAACCTCGTCAGCCGTACGATTGCCATGGAAAACAAGTACTTTGACGGTCTTGTCGAAAATCCAGGCGTGACTGCACCGGTCGATGACGAACTCAAAGCAGCTGCCGAAAATGCGGTGGTGAAAACCGAAGAGAAGATGGAAGACTTCCAGGTCAGCGCTGCGCTCGACGAAATCTTCACCCTTCTGCGCCGTTCCAATAAATACATTGATGAAACCGAACCGTGGAAGCTGGCCAAATCCGAAGAGGATCTGCCGCGTCTGAAAACGGTTCTGTACAACCTGCTCGAAAGCATCCGCATTGCCGGCATTCTGCTCGAAAGCTTCATGCCCGAAACTTCGGCAAAAATTCTCGATGCGCTCAACACAAAGGCACGCACGCTCGATTCCGCCCGTCATTTCGGTGCGCTCGAACAGGGCATTCATGTCGCCGAAAAGATCGAACCGCTCTTTGCGCGTATTGATGCCGCCAAGTTTGCGAAAGAAAACGGCCTGACGCAGGAAGAACCCGCAAAAGCCGCGAAGAAAGAAAAGAAAAAAGAGAAGAAGGCCTCCAAAAAAGAAGAGAAGCCCGCAGAGCCGATCGAGATCGATGACTTTGCGAAAGTGTCTCTGAAAGCCGGCCGCGTTCTTGAAGCCAAAGTGCATCCAGACGCAAACCGCCTGCTTGTGGAAACCGTCGATCTTGGAAACGGCGATGTCCGCCAGATCGTTTCCGGCATTGCACAGGCGTATGCGCCGGAAGACATTCAGGGAAAAATGGTTGTCGTTGTCGCCAACCTGAAGCCGGCTAAACTGCGCGGCGTGGAAAGTCAGGGCATGCTGCTGTGCAGCGTGGGCAAGGACGGCAAGCCTGCCGTTGTCTTCCTGGATGATGCCGTTGAACCCGGAACGACCATTCGCTGATGACCCCAAGACAGAAACTGCTGTTTACCCAGATCCAGCTGGCGCTTGCCGGCGTGCTGATTATGGTTTTCGGCTTTGTCTGGGATCGGACGGAACTGATTGTTCTTGGTGCCGTCGTCTGCGCCTATGGCGCCATCCGCGCACGGATTCTTCCCAGGATGATTGAAGAAGACGTCACGCCCGACGAAAGTCTGGACGAGATCATCGCCAGAGCCAAAGAAGACGAAAAGGCTAAAGAAACCGAAAAAGGCAGCAAAGCCGAAGAAGCACAAAAGGATGGGGATCTCAAGCCAGAGGATCCAGCCGATCCGGCAGAGCTGACATCGCAAAAAGAAAAGTGCGACCGTATGAGAGCCGAAACAGACAAAACGGAATGATTGTCTGCTTATTCGATCCGACTTGTCGCCCCTGTGTCTGGACGCTGAATTTCCGACCCATAAAATCACATAAAGCAGGAGAGAATAGAGTGTTCCTGCTTTTTTTCTGCGTAAATACGGAAAAGGCCGGGTGCCTATGGAGGAATCTCATAAAAAAACACTGGAAGAAGCTGCAGGACAAAGGGCGCATAAAGGGAAAATAGCTACAGGTTAAGCAATTCTTACGCTCAAAAAGAAAAGTTAAGTAAAATTAACTTTGATATTTAGTTAAACGAAGAAACCTTTAACCGAACATATTGAATAAAAATTTACCGAAAACCAGCGAAAACCCTTTCAGAATCTGTTGTTTAAAACAAATGCCTATGTTATAGTTCACATGTAAATTCTTCCGCAATTCCGCGGAACTCTCGTAAGAGACGAGAAATAGAAAGGGTACACTTAAGTACTATGGAACTCAACAAACTCTTTAAAACCATGATGGCAGGTGCTATGGCCCTGTCCCTGGCAGCTTGCGGCAGCAGCGACGGCGGCTCCACAAGCAGCACAGCTTCCTCCACAGCTGACTCCGGTTCTGCTGGAGGAGAAGGCGAAGTTTCCGTATTCTACTACACATACGGCGACGACTATATCTCCACAGTTCGTGCAGCTCTCGACAAAGACCTCGAAGATGCAGGAATCACCTACGCTGACTACGATGGCGGCAACAGCCAGACTACTCAGACTGAACAGGTACAGACAGCGATCTCCAAAGGATCCAAGTGCCTCGTTGTAAACCTGGTTGACACAGCTTCCCAGGATGCTGCGAAAGAAATCATCACCCAGGCTGAAACTGCTGGTATCCCAGTAATCTTCTTCAACCGTTCCGTTGACGAAGAAGTTATCTCTGCTTACGACAAAGCTGCTTTCGTAGGTACTGACTACGAAATGGCTGGCAAAATGCAGGGTGACATGATCGGTGAATACCTGAACGCAAACTACGATGCTACTGACCTGAACGGCGACGGTGTAATCTCCTACATCATGCTGAAAGGCCAGGAAGGCAACGCTGAAGCTGACGCTCGTACACAATACGGTGTAGAAAACGCTGACGCTAAACTTGCTGAAGAAGGCCACGAAGCTCTCGCTTACTACAAAGCTGACGCTCCTACAAAATACGAACTGGACAAAGACGGTGCATGGTCTGCTGCTCAGGGTACTGATATCGTTCAGAACGCTCTGTCCCAGTACAACGAAGAAAACGGCGACATGATCGAGCTCGTTATCGCAAACAATGACGGTATGGCTCTTGGTGCTCTGTCCGCTCTGCAGAACGCTGGCTACAACGACGGCGAAGGCAAGACCATTCCTATCTTCGGCGTAGACGCTCTTGACGATGCGAAGACAGCAATCGACGAAGGCAAAATGACTGGTACCATCAAACAGGATGGCGAAGGTATGGCCGCTGCGATCTGCCAGATGGTTCAGAACATGATGGCTGGAAAAGACAAATTCGAAGGCCTCGATTCTGCAAACGTAGTCGGAACATGGCGTATTAACATTCCTTATTCCGAATACAAAGCTGACTAATTTCCCGCTGCAGGAAACAGAATCAGTTTAAAACCGCAATGATTCCAAAATCAGCCACGGGTTCCCCGTGGCTGATTTCGAATCAGGCGATCACATAGAAATACGAAAGGAAAAACGAAATGTCTCAGGTAAATCCAACTGTTCATGACGCAGCTTGGAAAGAAGCACATCCCGTTGTCCTCCAGATGAAGGAAATCACCAAGCAGTTCCCTGGTGTTAAAGCGCTCGACGGCGTTTCTCTGAACGTCCGCGCCGGAAGCGTACACGCACTGATGGGTGAAAATGGTGCCGGTAAATCCACTCTGATGAAATGCCTCTTCGGCGTTTACAACAAAGACAGTGGAACCATCATCCTCGAAGACAAAGAGGTTAACTTCAAAAACTCCAAAGAAGCGCTCGAAAACGGTGTTGCCATGGTTCACCAGGAACTGAACCAGGCGCTTAAGCGCAACGTTATGGACAACCTCTGGCTGGGTCGCTATCCGACAAAAAACGGTTTCGTTTCTGAAGCAACAATGCTCAAGGATACGAAAGCGGTATTCGATGAACTCGAAATCGATGTCGATCCACGAACCGTAATGTCAACGATGCCAGTCGCTCAGCGACAGATGGTTGAAATCGCCAAAGCCGTATCCTTCCATTCGAAGGTAATCGTATTTGACGAACCGACTTCCTCCCTTACGGAAGAAGAAGTAGAACACCTTTTCAAGATTATCAACATGCTGCGTGATCGCGGTGTTGCCATTATTTACATCTCCCACAAGATGGACGAAATTCTGCGCATCTCCGACGAAATCACCGTCATGCGTGATGGTACCTGGGTTGCTACGGAAGTAACGGAAAACATGGATATGAACAAGATCATCAAACTGATGGTCGGCCGTGAACTTACGAACCGCTTCCCGCCCAAGGACAATGTTGTATCCGATGAAGTATCTCTTGAAGTAAAGAACCTCACCGCTCTTTACAACCAGCTGAACGATGTATCCTTCAAGGCACACAAAGGTGAAATCCTTGGTGTTGCCGGTCTGGATGGTGCAGGTCGTACAGAACTGCTCGAAACAATCTTCGGCTACGCCACTCGCAAGGATGGACAGATCTTCCTGCATGGTCAGGAAATCCATAACAAAAACCCGAAAAAGGCTCTTTCCAACGGTTTTGCTCTTCTGACTGAAGAACGCCGCGCCACCGGTATCTTCGGTATTCTGGACATCCGTGCCAACACAACTATTTCCAACCTTAAAAGCTATCTCAAAGCCGGTCTTCTTTCCGATGCGGCAATGAAGAAAGATACGGACTGGTCCATTGGCGCCATGCGCATTAAGACACCGAGTCAGGCGACGAAAATCTCGTCTCTGTCCGGCGGTAACCAGCAGAAAGTAATTCTTGGACGCTGGCTGCTGACCGAACCGGAAATTCTGCTGCTGGATGAACCGACGCGCGGTATTGACGTAGGTGCCAAATATGAAATCTACGAACTGATCTCGAACCTGGCGAAACAGGGCAAGACAGTCATGATGGTTTCATCTGAGATGCCGGAACTGCTCGGCGTCTGCAACCGTATTCTGGTTATGTCCGGCGGTCGTCTTGCCGGCGAGGTAGATGCGGATAACACAAGCCAGGAAGAAATTATGACTCTGGCTGCGAAATACGTATAAAGAGGAAATATTAAAATGTCTGAAAACACAAAAGCAAAAAAGCGGAATCGCATGCAGGTGTGGATGGATGATTACAAGCAGATGGATGCGAAGGACAAAAAACGCGCCATCACGAACCTCCTTCTCAACAACGCAATGTACATCATCATCCTCATTGCGGTCATCTTCATCGGTATCCGCGAACCGAAATACTTCTCTGTATCTTCGATTGTCAACATCATCACACTGACCGCTGCTAAACTGCCGATCGCTCTGGGTATCGGCGGATGTATCGTACTGACCGGTACTGATATTTCGGCCGGCCGTATGGTTGGTCTCGCCGCTGTAATCATCGCGTCGATGTCCATCACCAATAACCGTATTTTCCCGGGTCTCGAACCTCTTCCAATCATTGTTCCGCTTCTGGCAGCTATGGCAGTCTGCGGACTGATCGGTTTCGTAAACGGCTTCTCCGTTGCGAAATTTAAGCTCCATCCATTTATCGTAACCCTGGCTACACAGCTGATCACTTACGGTATCATCCTGATCTACCTCAAGCTCGGTACGAACAACGGCCAGACTCTTTCCGGATTCGACCAGACTTACCGTGACATCGTTACGGGTACGATCTTCTCCATCGGCGCTTCTAAGATCCCAATGTACGTACTGTACGCCATCCTCATGGTTATCGTTATGTGGATCATCTGGAACAAGACAACCTTCGGTAAAAACATGTTTGCAGTTGGTTCCAACGAAGAAGCAGCTACCGTTTCTGGTGTTAACGTTTCCCGCACAATCATCATGGTTTTCGTTCTCGCGGCAATCATGTACTCTCTGACAGGTTTCATTGACGGTGCCCGTATCGCTTCCGTAAACGCCAACACTGGTTTCAACTACGAGTGTGACGCCATCGCGGCTTGCGTAATTGGCGGCGTTTCCTTCGTCGGTGGTACTGGACGTATCTCCGGTATCGTAATCGGTGTACTCCTGCTGCAGATTATCTTTACTGGTCTGAACTATATGTCCGTTGACCAGAACTACCTGTACATTATTAAGGGTATTATCATCCTCGTTGCCTGCGCGATCGACATGCGTAAGTACCTGACGAAGAAATAAAACCCCATTATGAATGAGAAAAATCATTCTGAGACCCCAACGGATCTCCAACCCGATGGCGGACTGTATAAGAATCTGAACGTCTCCACGCGCACTCTGGGAATTGTAATCATTGCGGGATGCATTCTCTTGTGTTTGTTGATGTACCTCGGTACGCGAAAAGATGGTTACGCAGTTTCCTATAATTCCAAGGGCGGAAGCGATGTACCCTCTCAGGTCTACCAGTTCCAGGACGCTCTGAGTTTAGCTGATGCCCCTGTCCGTGAAGGCTACCGCTTTACAGGCTGGTATACGGACGAAAACTGCACAATGCCTGCGGATAGCTCTCTTCTAGTCGAAGGCGATATGCAGCTCTTTGCCGGCTGGGAACCGGAAACCGATTGACTCAGTTCATTTGATCATTCATTTTCCCCCCTTAAGCTTCAGGCATACACCCCGTGTTCTCTCGATCGAATACGGGGTTTTTGTTTGGAAAAAAGGCGCGAAGAAACGGGCAGGTGTCCCGTTGATCCGGCTGCGGCCAGAACGACCCGCAACGGGGCCCGGCCCAGGTTTTCAAACGGCTGGATACTTCAGACGCCAAAACGTAAAAAGTCCTCTGCCACCCAGAATTCTGGGAAGGGCAGAGGACTTCTGCTGTTCAGTGCTCAGTACTGGAGTTCAGTACTGGATGGTATAGAGATTGAATCGGACTTACTTCTCGTCGATGTCGATCAGTTCGTATTCACGATTTCCAAAGCCAAGAGCTGCGGCAGCTTCAACCGTGTGAACGCCATGACGGCTCTCTACACGTTCAAGGAAGTGATCACGTCCTGGATCATCGGAGCTGTAGACCATATCAAGGCAGGCCTGATCGATCGCAACCGGGTCGGTGGAGATCATGATGCCGATATCTTTCATGCACGGATCTTCAGCGACATGGCAGCAGTCGCAGTCAACGGACAGGTTGACCAGGCAGTTGATGTACACAATGCTGTCCTTGAAGAAGGTGTTTACGCTTTCCGCGGCATCGGCCATAGCTTCGAGGAATTCATCGTGATTCACTTCTTTTTCCCAGCAGTCTTTCATCGAGTCGGACTGACCGGTGGAGTGGATCCAGCACTTGCCGGCTGTGGATGCGCAGCCGATGGAGAGCTGTTTGAGGGCACCGCCAAAGCCGCCCATCGGATGGCCTTTAAAGTGCGAAAGCACGAGCATGGAGTTGTATTTCTCAATGTCCTTGCCGACGAAGTTTTTCTTGATGATTTTTCCGTTTGGAATTTCGAGGACTTTATCTGGTCCACCCGCATCGAGGATTTCTACATCGAAGTTTTCGGTCCAGCCATGATCGCGAAGTACTTTTTCGTGTTCGAGGGTGTTGAAACGATGGCCGCCCATATCGTGACCGTAAGCGGTGTTGCATTCAACGACCGTACCGTTGACTTCGTCTACGATCGGTTTTACGAATTCCGGACGCAGGAAGTTCTGGTTGCCGGCTTCACCGGTATGCAGCTTAACGGCTACATTGCCTTTCAGTTCCTTGCCTAAAGCTTTGTACAGACGGACTAAGGAGTCGCGTCCAGTGTTGCGGGTAAAATACACTTTGGATTTTTCCACGATAATATTCCTTTCATTGATCCAAAAATCGTTCATTCAAACAGAGACGTCTAAAACCGGGTGGCCTCAGAAGCTGGTGTCCACAATCTGATCGATCGCGTTCGTGTCGAGTCCGTTTTCGAAATAGTTTTCTTCGAGCGGAATCCATTTCGCTTCGAAGTTTGCGTACTTCTCTGCACCTTCCCGTTTCAAAAGCCGTTCTTTCTGCTCTTCCTTAGAACACGTAAGGAAGAGCAGAAAATCGACAAAAGGGAGCAGGTGAGCGCTGGCACTGTATGTGCCTTCGAGAAGCAGAATGCGCGGACGCTTCAAAGCGCGGGCCGACTGTAAAGTCATGGTTCTGCAGGAAAAGGGACAATAGATCGTTTCTTCCTTTTTCTGCAAAGGAAGCAGGACTTCATCGAGAATGCGTTCGTAATCGACGTTGGCACCTGGAGTCTTGAGACGTTCGGGCGTTCGATCTTCTGGCCGAAGGAAAAAGTCATCCATATGCAGGATGGAGCAGTCGTCCAGCCGGTCCACTAACAGAGAGGCCAGAGTCGTCTTTCCCGATCCGCATCGACCGTCAATCGCGACGACGAACATTGGCTTGTCGCTCTGGCTCCTTTTTTCTTCGAGCATTTTTACGATCGCATCCAATCGGTCAGCCCGAGAGGACGGAACAGATCCGTTCTGTATTGGGTTTTCGTTTGAAGAACTCATCCCTCCGCCTTGGCTGCCGAGACGGCGGCTTTCTGGGATGCGGCGGGACGTTCAAAGCGAAGCACGCCGGTTTTGTCGAGAACTACCATCAGAAGCGGGATTGCGGTCAGCTGCAGGATAATTCCCGGGATGGCATTTGAGAAGGCGCCGGCAATGAAGGCGCTGAGTGTAAAGGCGGAACCAGAGAGCCCCATCAGCACAGCCATTACGACACCCCAGATGATGCGTCCGCCAATCATGGCGCCAAGCAGGGACGTATAGACACTTACAATCGACTGCTTTTTCTGGATCTGATACAGCCATCCGGAAATGGCACCGTATGCGGCCAGTTCAAAAGCCATGGCCACAGCCTGCGGCATCATCGGCGGCATCGAGAACATAGCGCTTCGAAGCAGCGGCATAATTGCGCCGACGACCAGACCGTATTTCCAGCCGCAGATCAGTCCGCAAAGCAGAACCGGCACATGCATGGGACAGAGCATGTTTCCAATGAACTGAATCTGACCGGTAAGGAAGGGCAGAACCAGACCGGCGGCCAGAAACAGTGCCGACAGGGTCAGTTTCTGTACAGGTTTCAAATACAGCATCTCCTTTCTTTCTCTTGATCTCTTTCAGTATATATTCCATAAAAGAGCGATACAAAGCGTGAAGAGCACAATATTCTTATTCTCTTAGAAAATAATAGAAAGGTTCTTATTTGAATTATGAATAAATTTTCCTTACGGCCGTACCTGAAAATCATGCAGGTAAAGCAGAAAAAGGAAAAGAGGCTTTCTTTGTCCGGATCGCCGCCCGCCCTATCCGCCTGTGTGCAAACCGTGTACGGCTTCAATTCGTGATACACTCGAAGCCGTACAGAGATACAGAGAAAGGAGACAAACAGGAGCCCAAATTGCAGCCCTGTTCAAAGTGAAGCTATGGAAACAAAACCCAAAAAGCGCATCGCCATTATTTCGACTGGCGGAACGATTGCCGGATCCGGCCGGATGGGCGAAGCGGCGACGTATCGCGCGGGAACCCTGTCGGTTGAGTCGATTCTTTCCAGCGTCAGCTCCATTCAGGAACTCGCCGATCTGGAAGTCTTTTCCGTCTGCTCCAAGGATTCTAACGACATTACGGAAGAAGATCTGTTTCGCATTAAGGTCAAAGCGGAAGAACTCGAACAGGACGACCGGTTCGATGGCATTGTCATTACCCATGGAACGGACACGCTCGAAGAAACCGCCTTTTTCCTCAACCTGGTTCTGAATGTCTCCAAGCCGATTGTCATGACCGGCGCCATGCGCCCGGCAACCGCGACGAGTGCGGACGGCCCGATGAACCTGTATCAGGCGGTCGCTCTGGCCGCCAATCCCAAAGCGGAAAAAATGGGCGTGCTCGCCGTTCTGTCGGATACGATTTATTCCGGCCGCGATCTGACGAAAGTCAATTCGATCAAGACCGACGCGTTTGAAGTCGGCGATCCAGGTCCGATCGGCTACATGCAGGATGACAAGGCGTATCTCATTCACGCCCCGTATCGCCGCCATACCATTTATTCGCGCTTTGCGATTGAGCAGATTCCGCGGCTTGCACGCGTGGAAATTTATTATGTCCATGCGCAGAGCGATCCGGATCTGCTTGCGTACATGCTGGAAACGTATGACGGCGTCATTATCGCCGGATCCGGCTCGGGCAACTATTCGCAGGAAATCCGGGAAGTCATCGAAAACTACACCGGACCCGCGCTCATCGTCCGCACCAGCCGGCTGCTCGAAGGCGCAGCCTTTGAATCTCCGGTTTTTGATCCGCTCAAGAAAACCATTCCGGCCCATCGCCTCTCTCCGCATAAAGCGAGAATTCTTACCCAGCTCGCGCTCAGTTACGGCGTGCCGCGCGAAGAAATGCCCGCGCTCTTCCGAGAATACTGATCGAAACCGCGCCCTGAAGATCATAAGAGAAAACGTACAAAAGCGCCGGCAACGTCTTTGCGGCGCTTTTTCATCGTTTCAGGAAAAGAAATTTGTCCTTATTAAGTAAGTGTCAAACAATCGACGGGTATACGCGAGACTGAATATTAGATACGCT
>NZ_JBKXLD010000043.1:0-18164 GCF_047010065.1 Allobaculum sp. | reverse complement strand
AGCGTATCTAATATTCAGTCTCGCGTATACCCGTCGATTGTTTGACACTTACATATATCGCCGAATCTGGTCGGATTGATTCTTTTGAAACTCGGCGAAAAGCTTTAGAGTTTCGCGTATGGCGCACAAAAGCGATACAATCAAAACCGAATTAAACGAATTTAGATATTGAAGTTTTAGATTTTTGCCTGAATACCGTAAAGGCCAGCTTGCCTTCACCTCGTAAAGCGAGAGCTAGATGCAGCATGAGCAATACGGTCTGGAGCAAAACGAATACAAAGAGAGACCAGTCTCTTTGGAAAAGCAGAAGAAAATCGGCCGAAACGAAAGCCTGGCCGATGCGTAAAGGAGAAAAGCATGGCAGCACCTGTCCTTGTCATTGGCGCCGCCCGTTCGGGCATAGCCGGCGCTCGGTTACTGAACCAAAACGGATACGATGTGATCCTCACGGATATGAAGGAAGTTCCTGAAAAGAACGAACTCGAACAGGAGGGGATCCGCGTCTACGACGGCGGTCATCCTGAATTTCTGAAAAATACAGACTATCTTTTCGTCGTGAAAAATCCGGGTATCCCGTATCGAGCACCGCTGGTGAAGTATTTTGTCGAAGCCGGCGTACCGGTCTATACCGAAATCGAAACTGCGTATCGCATCGCAAAAAACCTTGAATACGCGGCGGTAACGGGAACGGACGGCAAGACGACGATTACGACCATTCTTTACGAAATGCTGAAAAAGGCCGATCCGAACGCGCGTGCGGCTGGAAACATCGGTATTCCGCTTTCTGAATGTGCTCTCGAACTGAAGGACAAACCCGCAAAAATCGCACTGGAACTGAGCAACTTCCAGCTGCTGGGCATCGATACGTTCCGTCCGCACGTATCGGTCGTTTCCAATCTGGCGCCGGACCATCTCGATTACATGGACAGTCTGGACGCGTACTACGCTTCCAAATTCCGCATTTACGAAAACTGCACGATGGACGATTATTTCATCCGTAACATCGATGATGAAACGATCATGCAGTATGCCAGAAACATTCCCTGTCAGGTGATTGATTTTTCGCTTACGAATCCCGATGCGGATCTCTGTGTAAAAGACGGGGAAGTCTGTCTTCAGGGCACCCGGCTGTTTACCGCGGCCGATCTCAAACTGGTCGGCGATTTCAACCTGGGCAATGCGATGATGGCCGCTGCCATGGCTTATTTGATGGGCGTGAAGCAGGAAGATATTGAAGACGTCATCCAGACATTCAAAGGCGTTGAACACCGTATTGAATATGTAGATACACTCAATGGCGTTCGCATTTATAACGACTCCAAGGCGACCAATACCCATTCCGCTATCGCGGCGCTCTCCAGTTTTAAAGGCGGCGTTCATCTGCTTGCAGGCGGCAAGGACAAGGGAATCGACTACTCCGTTTTAAAGGAATACGATTCGGTGATCGCGAAGTGCTACGCCTTTGGACAGATCGGACCGAAGTTCCCGGATATTTTCTCAAACACCGTAGTACTGGAAACGATGGAAGAAGCACTCGATGCGGCACTGGCGAATGCCAGAGAAGGTGAAGTCATTCTGCTCTGTCCGGCGACTTCCTCATTTGATCAGTTCAAAAGCTACGAGCAGCGCGGAGATATTTTCAAGGAACTCGTTGCGCAGCGCGTAAATTCGCAGAAGTAGAGGGATCCCGCAACGGTAAGGGAAATACGCATCCATATTGTCTTTCTATTTTGAAAAACCGATTTCGCATGAAAAGAGGGAAAGAAATTTTCCGAAAATAACACGAATGGATTTATTCACCTTTACCTAAAGGATTGAAAGAGTTTTCATAATCCTTTAAGATGTATGAAACAGGATCACACCTCTTGATCTGAAGGAGAAAATCTATGACGAGTGTTGTTTTGAAGACGGAAGCGCAGAAGACGCTGGTCTGCGACAGCATGGAAATTTCGCTCACGATTAAGTGCGAAGGGCTTTCCATGCAGGCCAGTCTGCACCGTCTGCAGGAGTGCAGCGATCAGCTGATGGCTTCTATGGAGAACGCAGGCATTGATCCGAATTCATTCAGCCTATGCGATATCGATTCAGCCGCCCAGGATAATCCGCCGAAACAGCGGGCGATGGCGAAGCTGAAAGTACGCGGGCGATTTGATCATGAACAGCTCTGCCGCCTGTGGCAAATCATCACAGCCGCTTCCTTCCCGGTCGAAATCTCTCTGTCCTTTTCCTGCGATAAAACCGAAGAGACGTTTGCGGCGCTCGAAGACGAAGCACTGCGTATGGCGTCAAAACGGGCATCCGCGATGGGGGCACAGCTTGGGGAAGCGAACGTATCCTGTCGTGAGATTGAATTTGAACGCGCCGAAGACGGTGCCGGTAACGGCGGCCTGATCGCGTGCGAGGCCAAACCGGCTGAAGAAATTGTCAGCGGGTATCTGGCTTTTGCGGCCAGACCGTACAAGACGCTCTGCGTCAAAGCGCAAAGCCGCTGGGAACTCAACAACGAATAAACTATGCAAAAGCCTCCCCAGGGATCGCTTTTGCCAGAATAGAACAGAAATTCAGGGACTCTAGCCAGATCAGGCTGGAGTCCTTTTTTCATTGGCGCTTAGAAGCCGTTCCGCTCAAGAAAGGATTGGCTGGTGATCAGCTTTTCTTCCTTAACCCCTGAGTTTTTGTACGACATAGGGTACTTTTAACGCGTTTTGGATCGAGCCGAACAGCAGAGACAGGAAATAAATCCGCCAAAAAAGGCGAAAACCAATCAGGAAATCGCCGTTTTGAATGTATATTTAACAAATTTAGATTGATACGATGAACTTGTTCAAGGATGCACGAACGAAAACTCGTTCGTTTTTCATTGGAGCACTCATAAAGGCATCTCGCAAAATTTGCGGCCCCTTTAATGGAAGCCATGGGCGATGTGCCTTTTCAAAAAAGAATCAGCTGAATACGGGTCCATTGCGGATGCGCTTCCTGGAAGGGAGTGCGTCCCAAAGGGACGCCAGTCAGCTCATGGGAAGAAAATCTTTGCGTAGTCAGAAAAGCATTTACCAGAAATCGCGCGAAAAGGCCGGGCTTACCCGGAAGCAAGCGTCAGAAAAAATCGTCTATCTCTCCGAAAATCAGCTTGAAAAAATGGAACGAAACAAATCGGCGATCGATCCGCGCGATGTTCTGGCCATGGAGGAAGCGTACGGCGATTACACGCTCTCCAGCTGCCATTGCGCCATGCATTGCGCTATTGGCCAGAAATATGACAAAGCGGTGGAACTTTATTCACTGGCTCAGATCATCGTTCATGCCGAACTTGCGTATACCCAGCTCGAAGGCGACCGTCAGCGCCTGCTGCAGCTCGGAGCCGCCAAGTCGATCACCGCGGAAGAAGCGGAGTTTCTAAAGGAAAGCAGTCAGCGTATGAAAGATCTCGGTCAGGCAGGCCGGGAGCTCGAACTCTGGCTGAAGATGAAGCCGATCCAGAGCGCGGAGGAGTAAGCGCAGTACAGAAAAACTTACGGAATACGGATCCAGTCCAGAGTACGAACCGGCGATTTCGAACGATTCGCCGGTTCGTTTTTCTTACAGGCAAATTTTGGATCCAGTTCCCGGCCGATTAGGCCGTTTACTCCATACGCCCGGGTGATGCCAGTCTGCGCTGGAGCATTCATCCGAGCAGAAAAGGAAAAAACGAGATACGGAAGCAGAAAAAGTCGGAATGAAAATGCAGAGATTTTGAAAATGGATCCAGTGAAGAAGCCGAACAGTTTTGAAAATCGTTGGCCCATCCATTCATAGAAAAAAAGATCAGAAACGAAAAAGATCGAAAAAGAAAGGGAACACATATGAAAAAACGAAATGCGCTGCTGATGGCAGCACTCGCCACCAGTATGGTCCTTGGAGCGTGCGGATCTTCCAGTAAAAAAGCAGCAAAAACAAGCATTACAGAATCTTCTGCGATTTCATCGATCGCAAGCGAAAGCAAAAAGGAAGCTGCGCCATCGGAAAAGCCGGTTGAAGAAACGCCGGTCGCTGAAAAAAAACCGGAACCGGCTCCTCAGCCCGCTCCCGCTAAAGAGGAACCTGCCCAACAGCCGGCTTCCGACGGCATTCGTCCGGAGTTTAAGGAAGTGGTCGACGCTTATGTGAAGTTTTATGACGAGTATGTCGACTTCATGAAACGCTACATGCAAAATCCGGGCGATATGGGACTGCTTCTGGAAATGGCGAACTGGACGACGAAAGTCGCCGACATGGATGACAAGCTCGACGGATTTGAATCGGGAAGCGATGGATGGAGCGCCGCAGAAACCAAATACTGGACCGAAGCCTATCTGCACATTACCCAGAGCCTGCTGGCGATCGCCCAGTAATCCAGATCGGGTTTGCGAAGAACAGCCTGGCGTAGACTAAAGAGCCGGTTTGAAAATGATGCCGACCGTCTGAACAAAGGATGCAGATGGGATTTATCTGGGTGTCAAAAACTTGGTCTGCACCCTACCTATCGCAAATAGAGCACAAAAGGCCTCACGTCTCTTTCAAAAGGAGACGTGAGGCCTTTATTTTGGATTAGAAATCAGGTCTTAAGAAGTTTTTTCTAAAGTCGAATTAAAGACTCAGACCGACTTTGCGGTACACTTTGGAAATTTTCTTGTTGGCGATTCTGCTGGCGCGTTCTGCCCCTTCCTTGAGAATGGCATCCACTTTGCCTTCGGCAAGAATTTCCTTGTATTTGGCCTGCAGAGCGGTCAGAAAGTCATGAACGGCCTGGCCGGTTTCTTCTTTCAGATCGCCGTAGCCCTTGCCTTCGTAGCGGGCGACAATGGAATCGATAGATTCGCCGCTGAGCGCGGAAAGAATGGTCAGCAGGTTGGAGACGCCGGGCTGGTTTTCCGGATCAAAGGCGACATGGCCTAAGGAATCGGTAACGGCGCCCTTGATTTTGTTGCGGGCGGATTTCGGATCGTCGAGCAGGTCGATTACGCCTTTTGGCGAAGATTCGGACTTGGACATTTTCTTCGTCGGGTTTTGCAGGTCGTAAATTTTGGCACCGACTTTGGTTACGAGCGGTTCTGGAATGGTGAATGTATCCGAATAGCGCTTGTTGAAGCGTTCCGCCAGGTCGCGGGTCAGTTCCACATGCTGCTGCTGATCCTGACATACCGGTACGTATTCCGGATCGTAAAGCAGAATATCGGCTGCCATTAAAGACGGGTACGTAAACAGACCTGCGGTAATGCCGGTTTCCTGCTTGGCCATTTTATCCTTGAACTGTGTCATCCGCTGCAGTTCGCCATAACCGGACAGGCACGTCATGATCCAGCCAAGCTGGGCGTGGGCGGGAACATCGCTCTGCAAAAAGAGGGTAACCTTTTTGGGATCGAGACCGGCCGCCAGGTAAATGGCGATCAGATCCTTCGTGTTGCGGCGCAGTTCCGCCGCCTTAATCGGGATGGTCAGTGCGTGCTGGTTAGCGATGAAAATGAACATTTCGTATTCATCCTGATACTTAACAAATTCGCGGATGGCGCCGATGTAGTTGCCTAAAGTCAGACGTCCGGTCGGCTTGATTCCGCTGAGCATTCTCTTCATGAAATTCTCCTTATTGCGAAAATTGTGTCATTCGGTTCTTCGAGTTTATGACATTTTTTTCATCATTTATTACACTTTAGACGTTTCCCCGCAGAAAGGAAACCCTAAAGAGTCTGAAGCAATTCGGGCTTTTTTGACCCGATCCCCGTTCTGCAGGATCGACTCTAGATCTCGAAAGGAAGATGAACTGTGCCTGTACTGCTTACCGTTCCTGGATGCGCCCGAACGCGTGCGGCCCGCCTGCTGCTCAAGGAAAAGGACATTCCGTTTACGCAGAAGCCTCTCTATTCGCTGCTTCTTGATGAAAAAGAAAATCTGCCCTATATAAAGATGATCGCTGACGTATGCGATAAAAATCCCGAAAAGATTATTTCTTCTCCGTCTCTGATTCCAAGACCGTTTCTTCTTTTTTCACCGGACGAAAAAGAGCTCGCTGAGGAGCTTTACACCTTGGATTCGTTCGCCAGATGCAACAGGAAATGCAAGCTGAAGGACGTCTGTCCGGCCGTTTTAAAACCTGCCGCGTTTGTGGTCATTTCGCTTGAAGATTGTGTAAGCGATTGCAATGAGGATGTTTCCATTCCCGAAAAACCTTGTAAAATAATGAAGTATGAGATTTTAACAAGGAGGAAACGCATGGATACCAAATATGTGTATCGCTTTATTGAAGGCGATGCCGGTATGCGTGAACTGCTTGGCGGAAAAGGTGCCAACCTTGCGGAAATGAGCAAGCTTGGCATGCCCGTCCCCAACGGTTTCACCATCACGACAGAAGCCTGCAACAAGTATTATGACGATGGGGAAAAGATTAACGACGAAATCAAGGCGCAGATCTTTGCTACTCTGGAAAACCTGGAAAAAGAAACCGGTAAAAAATTCGGCGATTCCGAAAACCCGCTGCTTGTTTCGGTACGCTCCGGTGCACGGGCTTCCATGCCGGGCATGATGGACACCATCCTGAACCTGGGCATCAACGATACCGTTGCTGAAGTTATTGCTGCAAAAACTGGAAATCCCCGCTTTGCCTACGACTCTTACCGCCGCTTTATTCAGATGTTCGCAGACGTAGTTAAAGGACTTTCCAAAAAACGTTTCGAAGAAATCATCGACGAAGTCAAGAAAGAAAAGGGCGTTAAAAACGATCTTGATCTCGACGCTGAAGATATGAAGGAACTCGTAAAACGCTTTAAGGCGTTCTACCGTGAAGAACTCGGTACCGACTTCCCGACCGATCCAAAAGATCAGATGATGGAAGCCATTGAAGCCGTATTCCGTTCCTGGAACAATGAACGTGCGATTTACTACCGCAAACAGAACGACATCCCGTCGAGCTGGGGAACTGCGGTTAACGTACAGATGATGGTATTCGGCAACATGGGCAACGACTGCGGCACTGGCGTAGCCTTTACCCGCAACCCGGCTACCGGCGAAAGAAAGCTGTACGGCGAATTCCTGATGAACGCACAGGGCGAAGACGTTGTTGCCGGCGTTCGTACTCCAAATAAAATTGACCAGCTGAAGGAGATTGCTCCGGAAGCTTACGAACAGTTCGTTAAGATCTGTGACACTCTTGAACATCATTACAAAAACATGCAGGACATGGAGTTCACCATTGAAAACGGAAAACTCTTCATGCTCCAGACCCGTAATGGTAAACGTACCGCTCAGGCCGCTCTGAAAATTGCCTGCGACATGGTTGACGAAGGCATGATCAACACCGATGAAGCCCTGCTGATGGTAGAACCGCAGCAGCTTGATTCTCTGCTTCACCCGATGTTTGACGCCGACGCTCTGAAAGAAGCTGAAGCCGTAACGACAGCGCTGCCTGCTTCTCCTGGTGCTGCCTGCGGTCAGATCGTCTTCACTGCAGAAGAAGCGATCGTAGAAGCTGCCAACGGCAAGAAAGTTGTTCTTGTCCGTCTCGAAACTTCTCCAGAAGACATTCAGGGTATGGCAGCTGCGGAAGGTATCCTTACCGTTCGTGGCGGCATGACTTCCCACGCAGCCGTTGTTGCCCGCGGAATGGGTGCCTGCTGCGTATCCGGCGCCGGCGAAATTGAAATGGATGAGCCAAACGGTCAGTTCACCGTTAACGGCCAGACTTTCAAGCGCGGCGACTTCATTTCCCTCGACGGTTCGACCGGTAAAGTATACGGCGGAGCCATCCCGACCGTACCAGCTGAAATTTCCGGCGACTTCGACCGCTTCATGAAGTGGGCCGATGAAAGACGCCGTCTGAAAATCCGCACCAATGCCGACACTCCGCGTGACGCTGCACAGGCTGTAAGCTTCGGCGCAGAAGGCATCGGTCTCGTTCGTACCGAACATATGTTCTTTGACGGCGACAAGATCAAATCCATCCGTGAAATGATCGTTGCCAAGACTCCGGAACAGATGGAAGCGGCCCTCGCGAAAATCGAACCGCTCCAGCAGGAAGACTTCGAAGGCATTTACGAAGCGATGGAAGGCCGTCCAGTCACCATCCGTTACCTCGATCCGCCTCTGCATGAATTCCTCCCGCACAAAGCCGAAGAAGTGGCTGAACTGGCTGCTGAAATGGGCATGGAAGCCGATGAACTTCAGGCGGTTGTTGACGGACTGCACGAAGTGAACCCGATGATGGGTCATCGCGGAAGCCGTCTGGCTGTCTCCAACCCTGGCATTGCCAGAATGCAGACCGAAGCCGTTATCCGTGCTGCAATCAATGTAAACAAGAAACATCCGGAATGGAACATCGTTCCTGAAATTATGCTCCCGCTGATCGGCGATCTGAAAGAACTGAAATACGTGAAGAAGATCGTTGATGATACCGCAAAAGAAATCCTGGCTGAAGAAGGCGTGGATATGGAATACCATGTTGGTACGATGATCGAAGTACCCCGTGCGGCTCTCCAGGCTGGAGAACTCGCTAAAGAAGCGGAATTCTTCTCCTTCGGTACAAACGACCTGACCCAGCTGACCTTCGGTTTCTCCCGCGATGACGCTGGAAACTTCCTGCCAAAATATGCAGAAGCCAAGATTTACGAAAACGATCCGTTTGCCAAACTCGACCAGACTGGTGTCGGCGAACTGATCAAGATTGCTGCAGAACGCGGCCGCGCTACCCGTCCGGACATCAAGCTTGGTGTCTGCGGTGAACACGGCGGCGATCCAGCCTCCATCGAATTTGTAGACGGACTCGGCCTGAACTACGTTTCCTGCTCGCCGTTCCGCGTACCAATTGCCCGTCTGGCTGCTGCTCAGGCTGCAATCAAGCATTCCAAATAAGATCCTTTCGATGATTCCAGATGCTGGATTTCCTGACCAGCGTGTCTGAAGACCCATACGTCTGACTATTGAATCTCGTTGATCCACAGCGGACCGCCCGCAAAAACGGTCCGCTGTTTTCTTTTGGCCGGATGAAACTTCACGGCAATTTAAAAACGAAGAGGAATGTGTGATGCTCGATGATGACCGCACTAAATCTCTGTCCCTTGCCATGGCTTGGCGATATCCTGTCGATTTTCTTCAAAATGCATCTTGCCATGGACGGTTTCATCCTCTAGTCTTGGAAAAGTCCTGCCGGATCGGTTTTATTTGCCGCTTTGGTGAAAAACGAGGCTTGCTTACACGATATGCCAACGGGTTTCATGGATTTTCATTCAAAATCGACAAGTTGGGGAAGGGAACAGGCCGTTGATTAGGCAGGTGCCTGTTTTTTTGATTAAAATTGAATCTGTTGACTGGAAAGGATGATTTTATGGGATATCGCGCGTTTATCAAGGAAGAGCAGGAATGCTTCATGGCTCTTGACCCTTCCTTAAATTCCAAACTCGAAATCCTGAGGATGCCCGGTTATCGGGCGATCAAAACCTGGTACAGAACCCATCGGCTGTATCAGAAAAAACATTATGTTCTGGCGCGCTGGATGTCCCTGCGTGCGCAGCAGAAAACGGGAATCGATATCCATCCCGGGGCCCAGATCGGCAAGCGCTTCTTTATTGATCATGGCAGCGGCGTAGTCATCGGCGAAACCTGCATTATCGGCGACGATGTGAAAATTTATCAGGGCGTCACCCTGGGCGGTACGGGAAAAGATAAAGGAAAGCGTCATCCCACCGTCGAAGACGGCGTTCTGATTGGCGCCGGTGCCAAAATTCTCGGAAATATTACGATCGGAAAGGACGCCAAAGTTGGTGCCGGCGCGATTGTCATCCGGAATGTGGAACCGGGCTCTACTGTTGTCTGCCCGCCAGCCTATCCGGTACGCTATAAACAGGGAAAACATTCCAATCTCTGCGTTCAGGGTAAGGAACGCTGGAGCCGGGAAGACATTCGATGCCTTCAGGAAGGCAAAATAGCCGTCTGTCCAGCCAAATCGGCGATCGATAATGAACGGGAGGTTGCCAAAGACAGGCGAAAGTCTAAAATAGACAAAGAATAAGAAAACAAGTCCATGACTTTAAAATGAAAAGGATGATTAATGATGAAATTCAAGTTTTCAGACAGCTATGGAAATGACGTCACCTATGAAATCCATGACAGCGAGCTTGGTCATGCCCTCGAACGCATGCTTCCGCTGACGGTAATTCTCAATCAAATCGGTTCTTCGGAGATGTCCTTTGTTCCGCCTAAAAAACTCTCCACATTCGGCGCTCCTATTGCGCCGGGCGGCATTGAAGGCCTCTGCTACCATGAACCGTGGAACGAAGTAATTCTCTACTACGGCGGCTATTCCCAGTATGAAAACCTGTATGAAATCGGCATGCCAGTTGCCGGGCAGGGAGCGGTCCGCAATCTGCATGGTCCTGTTAAAATTGAAGAAATCTACTAAAGAGGAAGAGGGAAGCAACTTCTTCCTTTTTCTGTTTCATACGGAAATCGAGAGTTTGACCCGTAGATCTGTTTTCGATCTTTTAACACCGCCCAGTTCAGGGCGGTAGAGTGTGATATTCTTCGATTTAAAGGGGGAGTTTTATGAAGATTCATCTGCAGGATGCAGAGGTCCGATCCCATCTGTTTGAGGGCGGGTTCGGTCTGGAAAAGGAAAGTCTTCGAATCGAGTCGAAAACTGGAAAAATGGCACAGAGCCTGCATCCGTTTTCCCACTCGAAAATTGTGCAGGACTTTGCGGAAAACCAGACAGAGATCAATACCGCGGTCTATCCGGACTGGCAGAGCGCACGCAGGGAATGTGAAGAACTGACCGTTCTCATGCAAAACATTCTGGCCAAACAGGGCGAGACGCTCTGGCCGTTTTCCAACCCGCCGATGATTTCCTCGATGGAAGACATACCGATGCTGCAAAGCGGCCTGTCTTCTTCGACGGAATATCGTCATTATCTGGCGGACCGCTATGGAAAAATGAAAATGCTGTTTTCCGGCATTCATTACAATTTTTCGTTTTCCGACGCGCTGCTCAAACGGGAATACACGCTCTACTCTGAGCACAATTCCGGTACAAGACATGAAATTGACTCCTACAAGTCTTTTCGCAACGCGTTTTATCTCGATCTGGCGCAGAAAGCGGTCTGGTACGGATGGATCATTGATGCCCTGCTCAATGCGTCGCCGGTTTTTGATGGTTCGCTGATGAACGAATCTGCGTGCGGCCAGCCGCTTTATTTTGGATTCAGTTCCATGCGCAATTCCATCCACGGCTTTTGGAATTTCTTTACGCCGTGGTTTGACTACACCGATATGCAAAGCTATACGTCTTCCATCGAGCATTACGTAGAAGAAGGTCTGCTCAAAGCGCCGCGGGAACTGTATTATCCCGTCCGCATTAAGCCGGCTTCAGCGTATTCGCTCGACGCGCTCAATAGTCTTGGCGCCAGCCATATTGAACTGCGCATGATCGATCTTAATCCGTACGAACTTTCTGGCATCAGTGCCGACGATGCGTATTTCTGTCATCTGTTTCTGGTTTTTCTTGCCTGTCTCGACGATTTCTCACTGTCGATGAAAGATCAGATTTACGCTATTCAGAATTTTAAGAACTCCTGCGTTCTGCCGCTCGATCAGGCCAGAATTCTGTATGACGCGGATACAGGCAGTTCGGCTTTGGAAGAGCTCGATACGTTCCTGTCGGATATGGAAGTGTTCTTTGAACGGCTGAATCAGGAACAGGCGGTCGCGTGTCTGCGCCATCAGAAATTAAAAATCCAAAATCCGAAAAGCGAACTGCTCGCCAGCCGAGTTCGGAAAGACTTTTCCAGCTTTATGAAAGACGGGCTTAAACAGGCGCAGCATCTGCAGCAGCTTTCTCTCGATCAGCCGGCTCGAAAAAATGCCTGGACAGACGTGTATGCCGGGTTTGAAGAAAACCGCAGGTAAATTCATCGGTTCCAAAAGTTTAAAAGACGAGCATTTGATAGCTGCCGCCTGCTGCGGCAGGAAAGGAAAACATGCAAAAGAAAATCGTACTCATCAATGATCTTTCCGGCTTTGGACGCAGTTCTCTGGCGGTCTGGCTGCCGATCTTAAGCGTTCTGCGCATGGAATGCCTGCTCATGCCGACTTCCATCCTTTCCTGTCATACGGCTTATCCGGCGTATACGCTGCGCGATCTGAGCGAAGATCTTGATCCCTGGATGGAAACCTGGAAAGCCGCAAACGTCTCTTTTGACGCCGTTTTAAGCGGTTATATCGCCAATGAAAAACAGGCCGATAAGATTCAGACGTTTCTGGATCGGTTTAAGGAGCAGAAACCGTTTCTTGTTGTCGATCCGGCCATGGCCGATGACGGGCAGCTGTATTCCGGTCTGAACGAACACGTAGTAGAAGCGATGCGAAATCTGGTCCGACGGGCGGATCTGATTCTTCCCAATCTCAGTGAAGCCTTTCTGCTTTGCGGCAAATCGTATCATTCGCATCCCGATCGCAAACAGATTCATGCGCTGGCCGAAGCGCTCCATCGTCTTGGACCGGATCAGGTCGTGATTTCCGGCATTGAACGCGATGGAAAAATTGAAGACTATGTCTGCGATTTTAAAACGGGACAGTTTGATCCAATCATCTCAGCCAGGGAAGGAGCTGGACGTCCCGGAACCGGCGATGTCTTCTCGGCGGTAACAGCCGGTCTGCTTATGCAGGGCAGCTCTCTCGGGGAGAGTGTCCGACAGGCTGGCGATTTTGTTCGAATCTGTCTGCGACAGGCGCAAAAGGAAAATACACCGCCTTTTGAAGGGGTTCCTTTTGAGCTGGTCCTCGATCGGCTGCTTAAGCTTTAAAAGCATTGGACAAAACGAACAGACTGGTTCCATTTGCTCATGAAAACAGGATACCGTTCAGACAAACAATACAAATGAAAGGACGGGAACGGCATAAACCGAATCCCGTCCTTTTTCAACGGAATGAAAAATGATTTGAGGCAGTAAGCGAATACGTTAACCAGAGGATCAGCTTTTGACAAAGTAATCGTACAGATCCTCGCGCAAGGGGGTCAGCAGACGATAGCCGATTTTAACGACAGATGCATCGTTGGCCATCGTAGTCTGCTCAAACAGGCCATCCGGTTTCATTTCCCCGAGGAAATAAAACGCCTTGGTCGTGTCGTCATTGCTTTTTCGCAAAAAGAGAAGAACCATTGGCGGATGTTCGCTTTGAAGCGATCGAATTTCCGGTGAAGCGAGCGTTCTTCGGTTTTTGGAGAACGCGATCAGACGGGAAGGCGATTCAAAATGGTCTTCGTACTGAAGGCTTTGAGCCAGATCTTCCGCTTTCTGGTAGTTGATAAAGACGGGGAGAAGATTCTGTTCTTTAAAGAGCTTGTATCCGCCGACGTTCTGCGCATTTTCAAAGACGGGAAGATCGAGCAAGCGGAAAACATCCGCATATGTATAGGACTGATACAGATCGAACCATGTGCCGTCCGTCGTCTTACTATATTTGTTTTTCCAGCGAAGCAGACTAAATTCCATGAGATCCGTCAGCTGATCGTAAAAGTCGGGATGAGTAAGCGCCTGAAGAAAAGAGGGTGCAATTTCAAAGTCGTGTTCGATTTGTCTGGAGAGAGCCTGGCGTGCTTCCAGAGGAAGACTAGCAGCTTTGACGAGTCGGATAAGAATTTCTTCTTCGGAAATCGACGGCTTTCGTTCAAGAAAGACAATGCCTTTAGAACGAAGATCGTTTCGGGTCTGCGGCAGCAGCCACTTCATCTCAAACTGACGGTTCAGATTTTTCCAGGTTTCTTTTTTGAGCCGAATGCCATACTCATCGAGAACCGCAAGAAAATGTTCAAGCCAGTCCTTTTGGTGATGAACCAGACTTTCCAGCAGCCAGAGTTCGAGCGCTCGCTTTCCATTGGCCCAGTACCGGGAGACAAACTGCAAAAAGCCAAGTTCAAGATCGGAATACTGCGTTAAAAGAGTGCGGTCCTTTTCCATACGGCTTGTAAATTCAGGATAGCAGCGATATGTGGGATTGGTGAAGATCAGCATAGGATCCATGCCCTGCGCCTGTTCAAAATCCACAAGGCGCGGGATCCGGCCGAGCTGCTGACGCAGATCGAAGTAGCCTTCCGCCAGTTTAGCGGCGGAATTCATGTGGGCCAAGTCGATCGACTGCAAAATCCGCGAGCGCGCGATCGGTGAAAAATGAACCGAACTGATCCCGGGAATTTCTCGATTTCCTTCATAGACAAAACGGCGAAGCATATCTTTATTGCCCGTCTTGTCTCCGGAAAGTGCAGCAGGAATCAGATAGTTTTCCTTGTATTGGCCGACAAAATCGAGGACGGTCACAAATTCCTTGCCTTTGTATTTACGTAAGCCGCGGCCAAGCTGCTGCGTGAAAACAATCGCCGACTGCGTCGGGCGCAAAAGCAGGACCTGATTCACTTCCGGAATGTCGACGCCTTCATTGAAAATACCGACCGTAATCAGATAATCGAGCGCATGTTCATCGTAGCGATCCTGACAAAGCCGTTCGATCGCTTCGTCGCGTTCCGCTTCCGAATAGTCACGGCTGGAAAGAGCCAGCGTCTGAAGGCCCTGGGCATTCAGGGCATGACTGAGCTTTTCAGCTTCTTCGATCGTACTGACAAAGATCAGTCCTTTGACACGATCGCCGCTCCAGCCGTAATAGCGAGCCTGGGCGAGAATATGCTTCACCCGCTCTTCTTCCTTCAGCTTCTGAAAGTCTCTAGGATCGATGGAATCGATCGAATAGTCTGCAGAGACGGAAAGATCGTCCAGCGCATAATAATGGAACGGGCAGAGCAGGTTTTGTTCTAACGCATCGCTCAGGGTAATGCGGCAGGCGACATTGTAGTCGAACAGCTCATAAATGCTATTGCGGTCGGTTCGCTCCGGTGTGGCCGACATGCCCAACCAGAATTTTGGACGGAAATACTCAAACAGCGTCTGGTAGGTATTGGACGCCGCATGATGAACTTCATCGACAATGATCCAGTCAAAGGCGTGCTTTCCAAACTGCATATACGTTCCCGGCTTCGACATCGTCTGTACGGTAGAAAACAGGCAGGAAGCATTTACATCATGGGAATTGCCGCTCAGCAAACCATACGTATACGCCTCATCGCCCAGAACCCGTCGAAACGACTCCATGGCCTGACGAGCGATCTTTTCCCGATGGACGAGAAACAGGACACGGCCGGGCTGGTGCTGGCGGACCGCAAAGGCGCTCGCATACGTTTTTCCCGTTCCGGTAGCGGAAACAAGCAAGGCTATCGTCTTGCCCTCTTCAATCATCTCGGAAAGCCGTTCGACAAAATCTTCCTGCATGGCGTTGGGCTCAGGAAGCAGATCAAAAGGATGACTCAACCCTTGACGGACCGGCTGGAAAGGATGGCTGGCGCAAGCAATCCGCACGATTTCTTCGTACTCTCTGGCGTAGTCGCGGTAAAGCACGGTCTGCGGACTGGTATACAGGCTTTCAAAGGCATTCATGCACTCCGTATAAAAGCTGCCTTTTCTGGAGGTGATCAGGCGCGTGTTCCACTCCTCATTCGTGCAGAGCGCTGCATCGGTCAGGTTGGATGAGCCGATAATCATGCAGCACTGATCGTCTTCTTCAAAAAAGTAGCCTTTGGTATGAAAGCCAACGGAATCGGAAGGATTTTCCTGTTTCTGGCAGCAGTACATGCGAAGCTCTATGTTTTTCAGATCCAGAAGCGTGTTCAGGGCTTTGGGATCGCTGAAGGCAAGGTAGTCTGTCGTTAGAATCCGTCCAGGAATTCCTTTCTGTTCCAGATACTGCAAAACGGGCTTGAACAGCTGCAGGCCGCTTTCGGTAATAAAGGCTACGGAGAAACAGAATTCCTGACAGCGTTGAAGTTCCGCTTCCAGCGCCAGGAATACCTTCTGTCCTTTTTTGGGATTATTGGTAAGCAGGGAAGGGACAAGATCTGGATTCGCCTTGCATTTGGCATCCAGAAAAGCCTTCTCCATCCCGGCTTTAAGCAAGTTGAATTGATTCATGATTCCAGGTTAGCAGCTGTGCATCCAAATTCAACGGATACGTCATTAATTGTGACGGAAAAGCAGCTAGCAAGGATTTACTACCAGGCAATTCTGTGGAGTCCGAAAAATCATGATAGGATGAGCCTGTCTGATCCCTGCAATCGACAATGCTACAGGGATGTCTTTGAAAGTGGCCAGAGAGACAGGAGAGATGAAATATGATTGAAGTAACGGCGGCTATCCTGCATAGAGATGGAAAAATTCTGATCTGCCAGAGACCAGACGATAAAAGCTGCGGCGGCTTATGGGAGTTTCCCGGCGGCAAACAGGAACCGGGCGAGAGTCTGGAAGACTGCCTGAAGCGGGAGTGCCAGGAAGAACTGGGCATTCAGATCGGCGATCTCAGGCCATTTTCAGACGTCTGTCTGGAAGATCGAAATCTTCATCTTCACTTTTTTCAGTGCAGACAGACTGGCGGTCAGCTCGAACGCAAGGAACATCCGGCCTTCGCCTGGATCACTCCGGACGAAATTGATCAGTACACCTTCTGTCCCTCGGATACAAAGATGTTAGAAGAGGCCGATCGCCGAGCGCTTTTTGCGGATCCTTTAAAAAATAATCGATAAACGAAAAAACAGATTCAGATCGTCCTGCAGGTGCATGGACATATCTGAATCTGTTTTTATTGTTTTTATCAATGTTCCGCTTCTATTTTGATTATCGAAAACCAGCTGTCAGGCTCGATCAGTCGTCGACTGCGTTGAGTGGACAGCCAACTTCACTCTGTTCGGACTGGCGCTCGGAAGACTGACGGCTGAGGCTGTCCTCTCGTTCCTGAATACGGTCGTCGCATTCTTCGATCAGATCCTGAGCTTCTTCTGCTTCCGCTGTCGACGGATTTTGTTCGATCAGATCTTCCAGCGTGTTTTTGGCTTCTTCGTAGTTTTCTTCTCCCATCAGAGCTTTGGCATCGAGAAGAAGACGTGCTGGGCCAAATTCGAGTTCTTCGTTACGGCTGTTCGCGTCCGAGAGATCGCTCTGTACGGAAGCAAGTTCGCCTTGCAGGCTGGCCTTTTCTTCCTGAAGCGTATACAGATTCACACCCAGGACAGGAATTGCGATCAGGGAAGCGATGAGAAGGACGCTGAGAACGCCAAGAATGATGAAGGAAGCGATCATCTTTTTACGATGGGAAAAATTTTCGTCTTTTGTCATTGCGTAGTGACGTTTGAACACGTCGGCGAAGCTTTCTTCATCCGAGCCGTTCTTTTTTGGCTTGTCGCCCGCTTTCTTTGGCTTGTCTTTCTTTTTCTCTGGTCGGATTTTCGGCGCACTGGTTTCCTCGGCTTTTTTCGGATACTTTTTTTCTTTTCTTTCGTCTTTAGCAGGCAGATCCTTTTCCTGACTTTTTACAGGTTCATCCGAATGCTTTTTCGTTTTCCAGAAACCAGCCTTCTTTTCGCCGGATGCGGGAGTCATTGTCTGATCAGAATCCTCCGCCTGGCCCGTACCCGCTGCCTGTGCCGTGTCTGTCGTTTGAGCTGTAAGCGGCTGTTCTGGATCGGAAGCTGATTTTTCGGTTTCCGCCAGACTGGATTTTGAAGGAGCGGAAGCTTCCTCCAGATTCTGATGGTTCAAAGCCGGATCCGAATCTGGTGTTTTTGGAAGTTCAGGCATGTCAGATGGAGTATGGGCTCCGAAATTTTTCTCATCAGTAGTCATACGAATGGCGCAAGGATACCGATGTCAAAACAGGACATCAAAGGAATTGCGCCCCTCCTTTTTATATAGGTATCCAGATGACGTTACAAAAAGCGGATCATCTTTCCTGGATGAATAGCTGGAAGAATTCAGAGAGAAAAAGTCAGTGAACCATAACCTGAGAAGGGTAAGATATTTTTCTGACCGAATGGATGGTTCGATTTGAATCTCTCTGATCTTTTTTGAATCGCAAATTCCGTATCATTATTGCATTTTCCTTAGAAAGCAACAACTCAGTCGAAAGGTATATCTTTTTGAGATAAACGGCAGTTAAAATACGAAATGACAACCGCGGCATAATTCGAATACTATGAAAGAATATTCATATTGGATAAAAAATGTAAAATTGTCATTAATTAGAACTTTCCCAATCAGCTAAACTATACGGTCGGATTTTTGCGTGGACGACCA
>NZ_JBKXLD010000042.1:915-18247 GCF_047010065.1 Allobaculum sp. | reverse complement strand
ACGTAGTATTCCCCGTTTTCTGACCAGCTGTTTATCGTTTTCAGGGACCAGTTTAAAAAGCCGCTCTGTCCGGAAGACGGAGTATCCGGTTTTGGCAGATCCGGCTCAACGGGATCCGAAGGCTGCGGCAGTCCTGGATTTGGATTGGGCAGATGCGCTGGATAATGATGCGTATACGTCTCATAAAACCATTCTCCGGATGGGGTCAGGTCAGACAGCGAGAGGGATGTCGTCGTTCCGGGCTTGAACAGCGCGGACGTTTCGTTCTTATCGCTTAACGCCCAGCCGACGCGGCTGATTCCGTATTCATTCAGCAAAGCGATCCATGCATTTCCAGAGGCCGGATCGATCGTTCCGTTGCCGTCCGCCGAAGAAATTCCAAATTCCGTTACGAATACCGGCAGGCCCAGCGCATGCGCCGTTTTCAGCTTATCCCGGATCGGCTCCTTATGCGTCGCTGCATAAAAGTGCTGCGTATACATGATGTTCGAATAGCCCTGAAGCGGATCGCGGGCGGCAACGTCTACATCCTGAGACCAGGTCGGCGTACCGACAAGAATGACCGCGTCGGGATCGTGCCGGCGAATGATCGGAATGATCGTATTGGCATAGGCCTTTACGGAAGCCCAGTCCGTCCCGTTCGGTTCGTTGCAGATTTCATACAGAACGTGCTTCTCGCTGGCGTATTTAGCGGACATTTCATCAAAGAAGACTTTTGCCTGATCGATATGCTGGTTGGGGTTGCCGTCGGACAAAATATGCCAGTCGATAATGACATACTGCCCCGTGGCTTTGGCCGCCTTCACGCCGCGATCGATGATCGCCTTCAGTTCGGTCTGGTTTCCACCGGAGCAGTAACCGCCGTATTCCTGGGTGTACAGCGCCAGCCGGATCACTCGGCTGTTCATCTGGGTATACAGAAAGCGGAATACATTTTCATTTACGTACTGCGGCATGTAGTTCAGTCCGAACGTACTGAATCCCTGCAGAACGACTTCCTGATTGTTCTCATCCAGAAGTTGCGTTCCCGAAACGTGGAGCGCTTTTAAGGAGCGATCGACTGGCACGCCTTCCTTCTCCGCATACCAGGCAATTCCTTCCGCCTTCCAGCCAAAGCGGACCAGAGCCTGATCTTCCTGCCGGCTTGTGGTGAAATTGTGCGCACCGCTTTTCGCGTTCGGATTGTATTCGCGATAGACCGGCACGCGTTTCTGGGTATCGGAATACCAGCCGATCTTTTCGTATCGCCAGCCGAGCTGAACCAAAGCATCCCGTTCGTGAAGATTGAGCGTGTAATGGTGATCGCCCGCATTCGGGTTATACAGACGATACACCGGCTCTCCGCTCTGCGGAGCAAACCAGCCGATTCCCTCGTACTGCCAGCCATATGAGATCAGCGCGTTCTTTTCATGAAGATCCGCCGTATAAAAATGTTCTGAAGAGTTTGGACTATACAGCCGGTACATTTGTGTACTTGAGTCTGTTGCATCCTCCTCTGTCCCTTGGGACTGAGTCTGCTCATCCAAAGACCTGTCGAAAGAGTCCGTACTGGCCAAGACCGGCAGTGAGGACAGAGAAAGTACGATCGACCAGGCATGTAAGATTTCAAATGTTCGATCGATCGATTTCAGCAAACGATTTGTTTTTTTCATGCTTCCATTATATCGAGGCGGCTGAAAACACCCTTTCGCCACGCTGAGACAATTCCGTGCCCGATCAAAAAGACACGCCTTCCTTCAGCGCTGAAAACAGAGGAAAGCTCACGCGGTTTTATCGCCAGTCGCATGGAAAAACCTTTGCCTTTTCACAGCGGATTTTAAACGTTTTCTCTACACTCAAGCGGCCCTGCGAAAGGCAGTGAAAGTTTTTTGAAAGCATGCCCCATAGATATATGATCTTTATATAAAGTATATTTGTATTTTTTTACATTGTTAAATGACATATTTCGTGTTTGTTGAAAACAGAAACCTGCTTGACCTTTTTTATCCAAAGTCTATATAATTGCTGATGTAAAGGATAGATTTCATACTGATTTTTAGAAACTGGATATTCGCAGCTTTTTCGTTTTCCAGGTTCGCATTAAAAGCTCTCTTTTTAATAATAAAATCTTCCAATCTATTCCGGGAGGTAAAACATGAACACTGGAAAAGTGAAATGGTTCAACGCCGAAAAGGGTTACGGATTCATCACTGGTGAAGATGGAAAAGACGTATTCGTACACTACTCTTCCATCAACCAGAAAGGCTACCGTTCCCTCGAGGAAGGCCAGACTGTTACCTACGACATCGTTGAAGGCGATCGTGGAAAACAGGCAGCTAACGTGACACCTGTTGCTGAATAATCACAACCGAAAAATGAAAAAAAATTGAGCGCATCCGCGCTCTTTTTTTCGTTCAAAAAGGGAGAGTTATCGACGCTGAGTCGACAGCTCTCCCTTGTGTTTTCTATTGTTGTCCAGTGTTTTTACATTTGAATTGAGCGGTCCGCTGGTCCGTTAGGCTTCCTGTCCAAAGCTGCGGTAATGCAGATCCACTTTGCTTTTGAGCTGCTGCTGGATCTGCGCAAATGCCTTCTGGAACATCGGCTCATCGTAAAGAATCAGATCAATATACGAATAGGACTTGCCGATGGCTCCGCCGATCACCTTGGCGCAGTGAAGCGGCGCCAGAATATTTTCGATCTGAGTCGAAAGGGCCTGCCGGAACGACGCGTCTTCCTTAGCGTCGAACAGGTTGGCGTAATAAATGTAGCCGTACTCCCCTTCTCTGGATTTAATATCAAGCGAAACATCGCTCTTATTTCCCAGCGATTCTTCGATCAGCGAAGGATGGGTGGTGAAAATAATCTTCATATCCTTGCGCAGCGAATCGCTCGCAAAATCTTCGTGCGGTTTGAAGACGGTATAAATATCGGTCGGATGTTCATACTGCGGCCATTTCCGTTTTTCCGCTGTGTCGAGAATGACTTCATACAGCTCCGTCAGATTGCAGAAATCGACGCCGTTTTCCGGCTCGTCGACATAGTCTACGATGCCGACATACGCCTCAAGTTCTTTCTCGCCAATGGCCAGTTCCACCAGATAGATCGACATTTCCCGCTTGTATTCGGTATTGTCGACCAGCGAGAAGCCAGGGCAGTACACTTTGCAGACAAAAGAATGGTTTTTCTCATCGATCTGATAAAAGACCGTCATGTCAAAAAGCGAATAGCGTTCCTCCTTAATCTGCAAAGAGGCTTCGATCGCCTTTTGCGAGAGCGGCGGCAGCGTGTCGTTGATGATCCAGGTTTTCTTTACGGACTCTGGTGCAAGTTCCTTCATTTTTTCGCAGATCAGCTGCGTCGTTTTATCCGGACCGGTATCAAAGGTCATTTCCGGCTCTTCCGCACGATCTTCTACAAAGAAATGCGCGCCGCTGATTTCATAGGACAGCGAATTCAGCGTATCGAGAATTTCCGAAAGCTGATCATAGTTTTTTTCCTGCAATGCCTTCAGAAGCGCTGGTTCTTCATCACAGAACCGTGCCCAGAACGCATGAATTTGATCAAGTACACTCATGTTCATTCTTCTTTCCAGTTCACTTGGCCAGACCGGACTTTTGTCCAGTCTTCCTTTCCAGCATATTTCACGCCGGTCTGTTTGAACGCTCGTTTGCCCGTCACAGGTTGGACAATGCGCTCGAGCAGAATCCGTGAAATTCTTTTTTCGCATTTATCGCGTTGATCGAGAATCATTTCGAATCGGCAAAAATCGTATGAAATTTCTCTTCCAGAGCTTTGGCAAGTCGCAGATGCCCGCTGGCATCGAGATGAATGCCGTCATAGCCGCCTCCATACAGACCGATCTCACTGCTGATCAACGTATAAAAGCAGATTTCTTCTCCCGCTTTCTGGATCTCGCTCTGGGCCTGTTCGAGAATGCGCTGACCGCTTTGCGAAAAGGTCGAAAGCATTTCCCTGTCAATCGCCTCTGCATTTAACAAAGGCGGACTCACCAGCAGCCCCGGCGTATGCGGACACAGAGTTCTCGCCGCGTTTAAGGCGTTTAAAAACGCATCGAGATTCGCTTTCCAGACGCGGATGGAGGGTGAATACATCCGTCTGGCGTCGTTGCTTCCTAAAGCGATCACAATCAGATCGAGCGGGAGATTTCGTTCAATCGCTTTTCGTATCGAGGCGGATCCGGATTCAGGACCCAAATAGCCCGGCACATCGAGCACCCGGCCATTCATGCCTTCTTCCAGAATTTCATATTCGGGACAGTCGCTTCGAAGGCGCTCCACAAAGCGGTCATGCCGCTGATCCTCGGTCTGGGGATCCCAGCCCCACGTATTGGAATCCCCGAAAATCAGGATCCGTTTCCTGTTTTTGCGGTCTGCCATACAGTGCTTCTCCTTTCTTCCAAACGCATCTAAACGCATTTGTACAAAACAAACTGGCGGTCTGACGGATTTATTGGCCGTTTCGATCGTAGTGCAGCGTTCGTGTCGGCGTGATGATCCAGTCCAGCCTCTGATCCCAGGATTCGGGCTCAAACTGACCTTCCTGCTCATCGAAGGCAATTCCGATGCGCAGGCATTCGGGATGCTTTTCCAGATAGCGATCGTAATAGCCGCCGCCATATCCGATCCGGTATCCATCGCAGAATACGAGTAAAGGAATGACAAGAACGTCCGGGACAATTTCCTCATCGGAAACGGGTTCCGGGATTCCAAACCCGCCGGGTTTTAAAATTGTGGAATCGTAAAAAGCCATCTTCGTCTTATCGAGTACGCGCGGCAGGACAAAGGTCCAGTCCGGATCCCGCAGCGAGAAAATGTCCGCTTCCTGGCGTACTGGATAAAAATACCCGATGCATGAAGAGGCTTTTAAAAAAGGCAGAATCCGCCTCGCAATCTGTTCGTTTTTCAGATCGCGCGACGAAATCTGCTTTCTTTTCTCTATCCATTCGGATCGGTCGATCATCGTAAAATCTAGCCAATCGAATCGGACATATCCAGTTTGAGAAGCTGGTTGAGCTCAACCGCATATTCCATCGGCAGCTCGCGGGTAAAGGGTTCCAGGAATCCCATGACGATCATTTCCGTCGCCTTGGCTCTCGAAAGGCCGCGGCTCATCAAATAGAACAGCTGTTCTTCGGAAATGTTAGAAACCGTTGCTTCGTGTTCGATCTGGGAAGTCTGATTGAGCTGACGGTTCAGCGGGATGGTATCGGAACGGGAAATCTTATCGAGAATGAGCGTATCGCACTCGACTTTGGATTTCGCATAGTCGGCTTTCTTTCCATGAACGACCCAGCCGCGGTAGTTCACTTCCCCGCCGCTGCGGGCTACGGACTTGGAAATAATGGTAGACGACGTATGCGGCGCGAGATGAATCATTTTCGCACCGGCATCCTGAATCTGCTCCTTGCCGGCGACGGCGATCGAAATCGTCGTGCCTTTCGCGTACGGTTCCACGAGTACGCAGGACGGATATTTCATGTTCAGATGCGAACCGATGTTTCCGTCAATCCATTCCATATGACCGTTTTCACGCACCTCGGCACGCTTGGTTACGAGGTTGATGATGTTGGTCGACCAGTTCTGTACAGTCGAGTAGCGGCATTTGGCGTTTTTGTGTACGTAAATTTCAACAACGGCCGCATGCAGAGAATCCTTGGAATAAATCGGGGCCGTGCAGCCTTCCACGTAATGCACATCCGCCCCTTCATCGACGATGATGAGGGTCCGTTCAAACTGACCGGAAGCCTGCGAGTTAATGCGGAAGTAGGACTGCAGAGGCTTTTCGAGCTTTACGCCTTTTGGCACGTAAATGAAGCTGCCGCCCGACCATACCGCGGTGTTCAGCGCCGCGTACTTGTTATCGGAATACGGAATAATTTTTCCAAAGTATTTTTTGAACAGATCCGGATGTTTGCGAAGCGCGGAATCGGTATCGAGGAAGATAACTCCCTTTTCCTGTACTTCTTCGAGCATGTTGTGGTACACAACTTCGGATTCATACTGGGTGGAAACGCCGGCCAGATATTTCTGTTCGGCTTCTGGGATACCGAGTTTTTCAAACGTATCGCGGATCGTTTCCGGAACTTCGTCCCAGCTCTGTTCCTGCCGTTCGCTCGGTTTGATGTAGTAGGTGAACTCATCAAAATCGATATGGCTCAGATCCGGACCCCAGTCCGGGTTTTTCATTTTTTCAAAGCAGTGGTAGGCATCCAGACGCCGCTGCAGCATCCATTCCGGCTCTTTTTTGATCGCCGAAATTTCACGGATGACTTCTTCGTTCAGTCCTTTGCCTGTGTTGAATACCGACGTGTCCCTGTCGTGAAAACCGTATTTGTAGTCGGTATCCTGGAGCGCCTGCACTTCTTCTTTTTTCAGATCGCTCATTTGCCGGCCTCCTCTTCATCAATCATTTCCTGCACCGCCTTCCAGCCGATGGTTGCGCATCCGATCCGGTTTGGCTGCTTCGAAACGCCCTCAAAAACGACGGCTTCATCGAGCACCTGCGGATCGTAGGGCTTGCCCTGAATCATCTGGTTGTAGTTGTTGATGATGTTCTGGGCTTCCTCAATCGTCTTGCCTTTGAGCAGTTCGGTCAGAATGGAAGTAGACGCGGTAGAAATCGCACAGGCTTTTCCGTCAAAGCGGACGTCTTCAATTTTTCCGTCCTTGAACTTGGCCTGCACGGTAATATCGTCAATACACGAATCGCTGGCCATGTGGCGGGAATGGTAATCCGCCTCATCGGAAAGCGATTTGTTATGGGGATAGCTGTAGTTGTCCAGGATAATATCCCGGTAGTAAGAAGGATCAATCGACATCGTAAATTCCGCCTTTCCTAGAAGAAAATATCCAGACACTTCTCGACGGTGGCATCCTTGATGGCATCCACGAGACGGTCGACATCCTCAAGATCGTTATAGAAATAAAGACTGGCACGGACGGTGCCCGGTTCCTTAATAATATCGCCCATCAGCTTGGCGCAGTGCTGGCCGGAGCGGACGGCGATGCCTGCGGACGAAAGATAGCTGGCCATATCCTGCGGGAAGATCAGCTGACCCTTGTCGTAGACGTTAAAGGTGATAATGCCGCTTGGAGAATCGGCATTGTAAAGCTTGATTTTGTCCTTAAGCTCTTTGGTGGCACGTTCGACAAAATGCTTCTTGAGTTCGAGTTCATACGCATGAATATCCTCAAGCCCGATTTTTTTCAAATAGCGCGCTGCCGTGGCCATACCCATGACGCCTTCAATCGGCTGGGTGCCGGATTCGTATTTCAAAGGCGTCTTGCGCAGTACGAGCGTATCGCAGCCTTTGTAAAAGCGGGCGTTGCTTTCTCCGCCGTAGAACACCGGAGTGAGCTTGTCGAGCAGTTCAAAGCGGCCGTACAGTACGCCGACACCGGTCGGACCGCACATCTTGTGGCCGGAGAAGCAGAAGAAGTCGCAGTTCATTTTCTGCACATCGATGGGCAGATGGGCAACGGACTGTGCGCCGTCCACCACAAAGAGAATGCCCTTGTCGTGGCAGATTTTTCCCATATCTTCTACCGGCGCAGCATAGCCGAGCACGTTGGAAACCTGGGCGATGACAACGACTTTTACATTTGGATTTTCATCGAGCGCCTTCTGGAAGTTTTCGATGGTCACACGGCCGTCTTCAGTCAGTTCCATGAACTTGGTCTCGACGCCTTTTTCACAGCCGGCCTGCTCCCACGGCAGAATCGAGGAAGCGTGTTCGGTTTCGGATGTCAGGATAACATCGCCTTCCTTGAGCATTTCGCGAACGACCATTAACGCGACCATATTCAGCGATTCGGTCGTTCCGGACGTGAAGACAATTTCTTCCTTACGGGCGGCATGAATGTATTCCATCATAGTCTTTCGTGCGCCTTCAAAGGCATGATCGACCTGGGCGGACATTTCGTAGTCGCCGCGGTGGGCGTTGGCACCAAGGTATGTGTAATAGCGAACGACTTCATCAATGACGCACTGCGGCTTGAGGGTCGTTGCGCTGCTGTCGAGATAATCCACGGGATGACCGTTCATCGTCCGCTTCAGGATCGGGAACTCGGCACGGATTTGTTCAATATTTTCTTTAATATTCATATAGACCAACTCTCTGTTCCATCTGAACTTCAATTTCACTGCGCACGTCATCGTCTGCAATCAGAGAGATGACCGGCTTGAAATAGCCGATGGAAAGCAGACCGACTGCCTGTCTTGTTGACAGACCGCGGGACTGCAGATAGTACAGCTGTTCGGCATCCGGCTGACCGATGGTCAGCGCATGGGATGCTTTTACATCGTTTTCATCAATATAAAGAATCGGTATTGCTACAGCTTTGTGGTCCTTGCCCATCGTCAGAACGCGGGTTTCCTGATGGGATTCGCTGGCATAAGCGCCTTTGACAATCCGTCCGGCTGCGGCCATTTCGTAATTGCCACCGTCAAAGCAGACCGCAAAGTTGTGCATGTTGCCAAAAGTATGCGGCACGAGGTTGTTCAGATTCAGAACGCCTTTCTTGAACTTGTCGCGCAGGCAGAGCTGAGCAGTATAGAAATCCAGATCGGCTCCCTGTTCGATCAGATCCCCGTCAAAATGAATTTCGCAGGGTTCGTCCTGCAGATCGAGCAGACCGATTTTTACGTTCGAATCGGCTTTGGAGCGCGCCGTGATATCGAGTCGAAGGGCATGCTCCGTTACGTTCTGAATAAAAACGCGGACCTGGCTTGAAGGTTCGGCTTCAAAATCCAGAGAAAGGGTATCTTCTTTCGCATCGACGAAAAGAAGGATACTGCCCTGTGAATGCGCATCAAAAACAAGACGGACATCCTCATGCAAATCGATCCGGTCTTCAAACCGGTTTCTGTATGTCCTCTCCATGGGCCTACTCCGTTTTCTTGGCGCCGCAGTTTTCGAGCAGGACGGGGTTTGGCTTTTCTTCCTTGCGGGCGTGAACGTGGTACTCTTTTTCGATCCAGTCGTAGCCCTCGCTGTCGACTTTATGAATCAGTTCCGGTCCGCCGGATACGACAATGCGGCCGTCGACCAGAATGTGAGCGTGCGTCGGCTTCAGATAGTCCAGGAAGCGGGCATAGTGGGAAACTACGATAACGCCCATGTGATCTTCTTCTTTCGCCTTCAAAACGGCTTCCGAAACAATGCGCAGAGCGTCGACGTCCAGACCGGAGTCAATTTCATCGAGCATCGTCATCGTCGGTTTCAGCAAAAGCATCTGCACAATTTCATTGCGCTTCTTTTCGCCGCCGGAAAAACCGACATTCAGAAAGCGATGGGCCAGATCCGGTTTCATGTGAAGCTCATTGATCGCATGGTCCATTCCCTTAATAAACTGAAACAGAGAAATCGGGGTTTCTCTGCGTGCGTTAATCGCGGTACGCAGAAAATCGGAATTGGTTACGCCGGCGACTTCGCTCGGGTACTGCATGCCCAGAAACAGGCCTGCCTTGGAACGTTCGTCGACAGGCATGTCGAGAACGTTTTTTCCATCGAGCGTAATGCTGCCCTGGGTGACTGTATATTTCGGGTTGCCCATGATTGCGGCAAGCAGGGTGGATTTACCGTTGCCGTTGGGACCCATTAATGCGTGCATTTCATCGGAGTTCACGGTCAGGTCAATGCCTTTTAAAATTTCGTTGCCTTCAACGCTGACATGAAGATCTCTAATTTCCAATGTTGACATTTTTGATACCTCATTTCACTAACAGAATCAGTATACTCTAAAACCGTTTTATCCCCTTTAAGAGCGAACCGGCAAGCTGTATTTGTGAGTTATTTTTCATCTTTATAAAAACCGGGCTTCCTACACTCGCACCAGGAGGTGTAACTTGCCGCATTCTTCCTTTGAAAAGCGAGCGGGTAAATAAAAGCATGGAGCGGATCAGCGTATTTCCTTACGGGCAGATACAGTCTCAAAAACGATCGTGCTCCTTTCTGCTTCCGAACGTCTTCTTAAAACTGCTCGTTAAATACTTTCGTCTAATAATATGGATCCATTTCTGGAAGGCGGAAAGCATTCCGGCAGGACGCAAAGTAAATAGAGGACTTTACCCGTTTGGAAAACCGGTTTTAATCCGCCTTTTACGCTCGGCTGGCAGTCTGAAAGCCAAAGGCACTTCGAAAGGCTTTTCAAAAGCGCAGAATGAGCATAAAAAAGGCGCCCATTCAGGACATCGCCTTCACACAGGGACATCGGCAATCCCTGTTCCCTCTTTGGCCGGTACATTGCTTTTTATAGAGGCCTTTCGTATAATTTTGACTGATTCTCAAAAAGGAACCGGTTCTATTGCCCGCCTTTTTTCCTCTCTTCCGGATCACAGAAAAAAGAAAGGATTCAGCTGCAGCCGGAAGAGATTTGCAGCGAAACGCAATGTCAGAATTCTTAAGAAAATACTGGTTTGTGACACTGATTGCGATCGCGTTTATTGGTGTACTTGTTTACTTCGTCATCGATCTGAACAAGGATAACGTAAACTCCCGCAAAGTCGACGGCCAGGATGTAGTTGCCTCCCTGAATTTCGGCGACATCACCAGTACAGATCTCTACGATGAGCTTTCCTCGAACTCCTCGAACGTTCTCTACAACATGTATCGCAACGCGGTTGTAGACCAGAGCGTCGAAGCCGATTCGGAAATGAAAGCCAACGCGAAACAGATCGCCAAAAACATTGAAAACAACATGAAGTCGGACAGCACCGGCAAAACCCGTCAGTCCATTCTTCAGACGCTGGCTTCCTACGGGTTTACAGGAGATGATGCGCCTTATAATTACGCCATGACGGCGGAAAAGATCCGCAAGCTTGACGCCGATTACCTCAAGGAACACTTTGATGAACTGAGCATGTTCGTTCCGGAAAGCGGAAGAACCATTTCGATCATCACCATGCAGGTACCAAACGCAGACGTTCTTTCCGATGCATCGCAGGAAAAGAAGGACAACATCCAGAAAGCCCTCGATGAAGGAAAAGACTTTGCGGAAGTTGCTAAGGAATACTCCGACAGCGACAACACAAAAGACGGCGGCTTCTATGGCTACATTGACGAGAACACAACCGATCTCGATTCCAATGTGCTCTCCGCTGCAAAATCCCTGTCCAAAGGCGGCGTATCCGACTGGATCACCGTTCAGCCTGACGGCATGGAAATGGTTACCCTCTACAAAGTGTATGTAAACGAAACCGATCCGAAAGCCATGATGGACAGCGGCGACGAAGATGTGATCGAAGCCATCGTGACTTCCCTGACCGGAAGCGTAAACGGACTGGAAGCTGCCGCTGTTGAAGACGCAGCATCCAAGCTCGATATCACCTACGAAGACGATTCCGTAAAGGAAAAGATGGAAAAATCGATTAAGGAACAGCTCGACGCCTTTGAAAGTGCGAAGACAACAAAGAAAGCCGAAGTTGAAAGCGCCGCAAAAGAATCCAGCGAGCAGTCTTCTGCCGCCAGCAGCGAAAAAAAGACTCAGGAGGGTGAATAAGATGAAATACAAAACACCGCTTCTGCTTGCCGCCCTCTGCGCATCCATGACGTTTGCCGGATGCCAGGCCAATACATCCGTTCCAGAATCTTCTGCGAAACTGATGACCGTAGGCAAGACGACCTTTACCAAAGGCGACGAATATAACGTATTTAAAGAGATTTCCGGAACCAACGGCGTCCTGTCCATTGCCAATCGCAAGATTGCGGACAAGGAAATCGGCGTAACCGATGAAATCAAGGAAGAAGCGCAGAACACGCTTGATACCTACACCGCAGTAGACGGCTTTGAAGATCAGCTCAAGGAAAACGGCTACGACAGTGCTGAGGATTTCATCAACAAAGTTCTGATCCCCAACATCCAGTCCACCAAGCTGACAGAAAAGTACTTCACCGATGCCAAAGAAGAAATTATTCAGGAATTCGATCCGGTGAAAGCCTTCATTATTGAAACCGACTCCGAAGACAACGCCAACAAGGCGCTCGAAGCCCTGAAAAAAGGCGAAGACGCCGGAAAGGTCGGCGCGCAGTACGCCAAGGCCGACGCCACCTATACCGGAAGCGAACAGATCGTTTCCACGCAGGACAGCGGCCTTCCGGAAACGCTCCGCAATGCCATTCTCGACGCCAGCAAAGACGGCCTGCTCGATCAGGTCTTCACCAGCGACACGTCGACCGACGATGTGACCTATTACGTGGCTTCCGTTGTATCCACCGATTACGACGCCAACCTCAAGGACATCATCAGCGCACTTTCCAGCAACCAGACCGTTGCCAAGGACTGCCAGATTTACTACCTGAAGAAATATGCCTTCGAAGTGCACGATCAGGAAATCTTCGATGCCTTCAAAGCCAACTCTCCAGAATATCTGGTAACCCGTCCGGATCTTACTGAATCCGATGACAGCCAGTCCGCAGCTGCCTAAATCGTACGTTTCCAATCCCACAGCCTTCTGAAAAGAGGGCTGTTTTTTTTTGTACCCATCTGGATGGATAAATCCGGATTTGCAAGAAAGCGAAAACTCTCGCAAAAAGGATTCCTGTCACTTTCCCTCTCTGGAATCGATCGGTTTCCCGGATGATCCGAACATGCGACAACAGGTTTACCGTCAACGCGAGCGGTAAGGAGAGATCAAGTATGCCACGTTCCTGTTTCACACAAGATCAGGTGAAAGTTCTGAGCGAAAATCCAAACACAGATTTTGTGTCTGCGCACTCCATTCGATTTACGCCTGCGTTTAAGGACCAGCTCTGGAAGTACGTTCAGAGCGGTAAGAATCCGCGTGATGTTTTTGAAAAAGCTGGCTACGATCTGAATTGGATTGGTCAGCGAAGAATCGACAATCTCGTTCAAAAACTTCAAAAGCAGCGAGAACCGCGCGAGAACAATACCGTTCCGGCTTGGAAGTATCAGAAGGCTCTGGCGGAAGCTGAGGCCTTACGACGTGAGATTGATTCGCTAAAAAGAATTCTCCGTATCACTGATGCCAGAAAGTATCGAATCTGAGCAGGCATCGGATGCTCTTCCCCAAAAGCTGCATACAAAAGAGCTGAAGAACCCCTAAAAGAGGTAAAGTAAAGCCGGCAAGCTTCCAGATCCTGGAAAGGCCTGCCGGCTTTGTCTGTTTTTTTCGCCGTTCAGCATGCTGCAGTGGACGCAGAGTTTTTGAGATGTTCTGCCCACTTCTGGTCCATCTGCCTGCGAAACTGGATTTCTTCTTCGTCCTGCAGGCCGATAAAAACCAGACTTTGAATAGCGGGTGCATTGAACATGCACGTCTGCCTCGCACTGATCAGTCCTTCTGGCCAGCCAACAGCCGCATAGTCATACAGTCGGCCCGTAGTGACATCCTGCTGGGCGCGACCGATAATCATAAACCGCTTATCCCCTTCCTTCAGGCAAACGATGCTGCCCAGAGGCAAAAAGGGCTTCAGTCCCGGTGACGACAGTTTTTCCGACTTTGAAGTGTCCGTTCGATCCTGCGGCTTGCTTTCTTCTTTTTCCATAGCTGTTTCCTCTTTCGAAATTTACTCTGTAGTGAATCTCTCAAACCGGTTTCGACTTACCTAGTTGTATTCAACGCGAACGCTGAGACCGGCACCAGCTAAAAGCGCGCCGTTAACGCTGACTCCCCAGACCCCCGGAGTATTGGCGTATTCAAAGCCGGCTTCTACACTGCCTACCGAGCCGGAAAGGCCCATCGTGATCGTAAGGCCTGCCAGATCGAAAGCCATTTCGCATTCACCGCGTGCCAGGGCAGCCCCAGCCTGAGCGGAAATTACCTGCTCGTCGACGGAGAAAACGCATTTCGCCTCTCCGCGGACCGAGCCGACTTCTCCTGCGGCGCGTACCGACGCATCAAACAGCCCCAGATCCACACCTGCAGCGGTTTCTGCTCCAAAGAGATGGGCCTGTCCCTGCGTCTGCAGACTGAGCCGCGGATTGATCTGATTGTTTTTCATCAGTCGAAATCCAACGTTTCCCGAAATTCCGATCGACAGCCAGTCGTAATTCGCATACGCGTACAGATGGTCCTGACTCCAGGTCCAGCCGCCGGCCTGATACGCGTAATTGGCACCCATCACGGCGTTTACCGTTCTCCCCCTCAGAAGACCGGCACCCGTTCCATGGGTGACAAAGGACGTGTTCCAGCCGGGGGTATTGGCCACATAGACCACGCGGCGATCGTACAGCGACGCTTCGTTGTTCTCGATCAGATCGGCGGTTCGCTCAAAGAAAGCCGCAAGCTGGTCGAGAGAATTCATGATCTGTGCGTGGCGGCTGTTGAGAATTGGACTGGTAAAGGAAGCTGACTGTTTCAGTGCCCGTATGGACGCAGCAAGGGCTCTAAAGTCCTGGGTGTCGAGGGTCATTCCAGTTCAGCTCCTGAATCTGTGCCTGGATCTGGTTTTGGAGAAGGTGAATTCGCCGCAGAACGGCCTCGCGCTCGGCGCTTTCCAAAGAAGATGGCAATGCGTTTTTCAGCTGACTCAGACTCCAGTAGAGCGAGCGATAATACGCTTCTTTCATGCTTTGCCGCCAAGCGCTTCCTCGTTCTGGCGATATCGCACAGAGGGAAAAAGGATACAAAGAATTCAGGTCGCATTTAAACGCTTTTTGTTTGCATGCAACTTTTGCTTTATATAAAGAAAATCCAGCAAATCTCAAATGAGACCTGCTGGATCGTTTTTTATTTCAGACCATACCAGGCGATGCCTTCATCCTTCCATCCAATGGATGTGAGGTGGTCGTGTTCGTTTTTGTTCGGTGTATAGTTGTGACTTCCGGCTTTGGCGTTGGGGTTGTACTCCCGATTAAGTGGAACAGTCTAATAACCGCTCAAATGATATAGTACAAACCGAGTTGCATTTGAACACTTTTGGTTTGAACGTAAGTACTTTAACTGATATTAAACAAAAAATGTTTTATCAGTTTTAAAGATTTGTTCCAGAAATCGCACCTAATTTAGGAACTTCGTGTTTGAGTTTCACTTTTAGTCAGTATAGTTTAATAACGACTTTTCTGGTTTTTTTCTGATTTTTAGAATTGCTTGATGAAGAGAATCTTTAGCGATATTAACCTGTTCCGGATTGTTGCTGTCCTCCATAATTTGTGTAGCGTCATTTTTGTAGTTTTCAAGCTTGGAGATGTCATTTGGATCGTATTCACTAGCTCTAGAAATAATCTCTGTGGCTTTTTCTATCAGTAATTCCAATTGATCTTTTTGGTCGGGGGCATAGCTAAATTGTTCAATTATTACCTGTTCAAAGCCGACCGTCTCTGGGTTCTGATTGGAATCTGAAATTGTGACCCCACATGTAGAATCAACCATTTTTCCTGAAATTACGGTATCCATAAAGATTCCATCCTCTGATTGAATTGTATAAGTAAAGGAAGCTGTGGAACCAACAGGAGCATCGACTGTAATATTGTTATTGGTTACATTTACCGTAGAACTAGTTGTGTTTTCTGGAGCATTGACTTTCCAGGCACCTTCAGAAGTTAATACATCGTATTTTAAGGGACCCGACTGATTTTCTTTCTGAACAATTTCAAATGTATTGTCATAAACAGCATATATAGAATTAGACGACTGATAGTCTGCGCTATCCAATATGCTAGCAATATTGATTTCTCGATAATCATTAATATCGGCAATGGAACCTGATTCGAAGGCAGCCAGTGTTGGAAGATCAAGTGCTTTCGTTTGCGACACTGTTCGAGAGCCACTTTTACTATTTTGATTTCCGAGTGGAATATTATTTGTATTGAACCATTTGGAAATCTCTTTTATTTTGCTTTTATCTATAAAAGTGAATTTAAATCCCAGGTCCTCGAATTTCCAACCCAGGAGTCCATGATCCTCATATTTCCAATTTATGTAATCTCCAAGAAGATCTTTTTCGATTGTAATATATTTGATTTTTCCTGGGTTGTTGGAATCGGCTATTTTGATTTTTAATTCACTTTGTGTTTCTTCATAGCCATAGGCATAAACGCTGTGCCAACCGTTAAAAAGGCCAAATTGTTTTCCTTGAATTCCTAAAAGAATTCCTGCGGTATCAGAACTATCAAGTGATTTAACAGCTCCAGCTAAAAGATTAAGACAGTCTTTCTCCGTTAACTTTTTGCTTCTAGGATCATATTCTGTTGTCCATGCTCTATCAGCATCGATACTAACCTGCATAGGAAAACAGTATCTGATTAATTCGACTGTTGATAGTGTAGTATCATCAAGCGTGTCCTTTTTTTCAAGTTTAAATACACTATCACGATGATTACCCGAATTATCAGAAAACTCGTTTGGGTTATATAAACCTCCCCTAAACAAAGCCGCTGCCATAGAAAAACCATAACATTGACCGCCCGATCCTTTTTGTGCAAACTTATTTATCCATTCTGCCTCCTGCTGGGTGTACCACGTTTCCCAATACTTCTTTGAAGTCGAACCAAAGTTTTTAAACGAAAAGAAGTCTTCGTCTATTTTGAAGGGGTCTGTATTCGAAGGGCCGGAATCATCTCCCCCTAGGTTTGGAGTCACAGAAGGATCACGGGCAAGGAGTGCAATTTGTCCTTCCGCGAGTTCAGGAAGATTCGAAATATCATAAGGACCCTGCTGATTTTGATACCATCCAGATTGTTCAGGAAGCTTTGTGAGAATCTTTACCGCCTTCTGAGAATAATAAATTTGAGATAGCGTAGTAGCCCCACTGAACATCTCAGTCATATCAGTAACTGAAGATGTGTCGAACCCGCTCACATTTAACTCAGTCAACCTCTGACAATCCATGAACATGTTGCTCATATCCGTAACAGAAGATGTATCGAATCCGCTTACATTTAACTCAGTCAACCCCTTACAACCCCAGAACATGTTGCTCATATCCGTAACAGAAGATGTATCAAATCTGCTAATATTTAACTCAGTAAGCCCCTCGCAGATCCAAAACATGTCGCTCATATTCTTAACAGAAGAGGTATCGAAACAGCTTAGGTTCAGTTTTTTCAGGCCAGTGCAATAATAGAACATCCCGCTCATATCTGTAACAGAAGATGTATCGAATCCACTCAGATTGAGCTCCGTCAGCGCGCTGCAACCATGGAACATGTCGCTCATATCTGTAACAGAAGATGTATCGAATCCGCTCAGATTCAGCTCGGTCAGCGCTTCACACATACAGAACATGTCGCTCATATCTGTAACAGAAGAGGTATTGAATCCGCTCAGATTCAGCTCGGTCAGCGCTTCACAGTTACTGAACATGCTACACATCTTTGTAACAGAAGAGGTATTGAATCCGCTCAGATTCAGCTCGGTCAGCGCTTCACAG